>JAYEOU010000146.1:0-6667 GCA_034723335.1 Patescibacteria group bacterium | reverse complement strand
TTCAGCTTAGCTTAGGCTAAACCTCAAAAATTGTTTGAAAAATTATAACTCAAAATTTGAAAATTTCGTTACAAAACTAATTACGCGACAAGTCTAATATCAAATAAACGCAAAACGCAAAAAGAAGGCGAGAATATATATTCTCGCCTTCTTTTTGCGTTTAAGATAGTTGACGCAACACTGAAACGGAGTAGAAGCGGCGCGAATGCGGGTTTTATGCGTACATCCGCGTTCGCGCCGCTTCTGTTGCCGCGTTGCGGCCGCTATGCGCGATTAAACCTTAATCACCACAGGCAAAACCATTGGCCTCCGTTTGGTCCTGGAAAACAAAAATTGCCCCACATCATTCCTGATTTTATTTTTAATATGATCAACATCGGCCGAAGTGCGGGGATCATGGTCCTTAACTATTTTTTTTACTTTCATGCGGGTG
This sequence comes from Patescibacteria group bacterium, assembly GCA_034723335.1. Lineage (GTDB taxonomy): Bacteria > Patescibacteriota > Patescibacteriia > Patescibacteriales > VMTK01 > DAOWHZ01. Next base: position 6,234 of record JAYEOU010000146.1, on the reverse strand, counting down.
CTTTGAATTAATTCCCTGTTTTCTTTCATATAAATAAACCCGCGGGAAATTATATCCGGGTTGCCGATTGGCTCCCCTGTCTTGGAATCAATCGTGGCAATAACAACAATCATGCCGTCTTCCGACATAACCCTGCGGTCTCTCAGCACAATATTAGAAACATCGCCGACACCCAGGCCGTCAACCATAACATATTCAGTCGGCACTTTATTGTCAGTTAATTTGCCGACAACTTTTTGATAAGCTCCCTCCTCCCGTTTATCCGGCTTCTCGCGAGGGGCGAGGCGAACACGAGCGGGAAAGGATGGAAGAAGGCCAAATTCAACAACCTGCCCATTGTCAGCTACAAAAATATTTTCCCTTGGTATGCCGACTTGTTCAGCCAAATCAGCATGCGCTTGCAGCATATAATGATTGGCTTCTATGGGCATAAAATATTCCGGCTTTAACAATCTCATCATCAGTTTTAAATCTTCCTGCTTGCCATGCCCTCCCGCGTGCACATCCATCATTTCATAATGAATTACCCGGGCGCCCTGGCGAACAATCATGTCTTTTAAATTTTGAATGGTGCGTTCATTGCCCGGGATAACTGAGGAAGAAAAAATAACCGTATCGCCATGTTTTAAGCTGATAGCGCGATGCTCGCCGTTAACCACCCGCATTAAAAAAGCGTTGCTTTCGGCTTGCGCGCCCGTGCCAAGTATAATTATTTTGTTATCCGGCAAGCGCCTAATATCAGGATCATGAATTAAAATACGGGGATTAAATTTAAGATAGCCAATCTGATGCGCGATTTCCACATTATCATTCATGCTTCGCCCTTGCAGATAAATTTTTCTGCCATGCCTTTGCGCCAAATCAAATATTTTTTGAATTCGGCTTAATTGAGAAGCAAAAGTGCCGATAATAATTCTGCCCTGAATCTTTTCAAATAACCTGCCTATTTCATCGCCGATTGAGGACTCGGAAATCTGATACCCCGGTTTAGTGGCGCTGGTTGAATCAGACATCAATAATAAAACGCCTTTGCCTCCAAGCTGGGCAATGCGGTTTATATCAGCCGGTTTGTCATTAACCGGAGAATAATCTATTTTAAAGTCCCCTGTATGCACTATTGTTCCTAACGGCGTATGAATTATAATAGCAAAACAATCTGGTATAGAATGATTAACCCGAAAAAATTCAATGCGAAAAGACTGTCCTAATTTAATGTTTGATTTTTCATTTATTTGCTGAATATTTAATTTGGGGCATTTTCTATATTCTTCTACTCTCTTCCTGACTATACCGGCAGTCATTTTGCCCATAAACATAGGCGGATTGTTAATTTCTCCCATTAAATGCGGAATAGCCCCGATATGGTCATAATGCCCGTGCGTAATAACCACTCCGCGGATTCTGTCAATTTTGTCTTTCAGATAAGTAATGTCAGGAATTATATAATCAATGCCCGGCATGCCTTCTTCTGGGAATTGCAAGCCCATATCAATGATAATGATATCATCACCGTATTCCATCATAGTCATGTTGCGGCCGACCTCTTCCAGCCCGCCGAGACACATAATTTTTAGTTTGTTGTTGTTGGGCGGGCTAATTTTTTTAGCGCTGACAAAACGCCCGACAGATGGCCTTGCGGCAATTCTTGTTGTCGGCCTTTTTGTTCTTGGTTTGTATTTTGTAATCATAATTATTTAGATAACAGATAACAGACGACAGATAACAGTATAAATTTTACATGATCTATCGTTTGTAATCTATTGTTTTTTAATTTTAGTTAATGCTATTTGTTATTCCTTTTTTTGTCATTCCCATCTTTTTCTTGTCATTCCCGAAGGCCGACCGCGTATCGCTAAAGCTTTAGCGGTGGCGCAAGGCCTATCGGGAATCCATGGGTCAGCCGTAGAAACACGACTATGAAATATTTGTGGACAGCATTACATTCCTATGGTTTTCCCATGGATTCCCACTTTCGTGGGAATGACAAAAGAGGAGCAGGAATGACAAAAGAATGGTGGGCGAGAGAGGACTTGAACCTCCACAGTATTGCTACCACATGGTCCTGAACCATGCGCGTCTACCAATTCCGCCACTCGCCCGACAAATTAGGTTTTATGATATAAGGTTTTGACAGGATAAAGGAGGGGTTAATTTTTTTTTGGATCTTTTTATCAACTTCAAACAATAAGGAGGGATAGTAATGAGTGACAAAAAACCAGCACATGAGGTTATCGTGGAGATGATCGGCGAAGTAATCAGAGCATTAAGCAAAGACGAGGACGCTGACGAACTTAGGGTCGCTGCACAGATGGGAATATTGTCCGCTGAACTCGAAATACTCAAAAGGATGATTATTCTTGAAAAGCATCGTGAGGATGTCGTCAAGGATCTTCATCAAATCAAGACAGATTGCCTGCTGGACAATGTTGATAGACTTTTGACAGACAAGCTGTTTTTAACCATTGCTACACCTAAAAATACCAACAAGGCGTAAAAAATTATGCCGCATTTTGGGCTCGCTTAAGTCATTAGCTTGGGCGAATCTATTTTTTCCAAAAAAAATTTTAATTTGTTATATTTTTTTCGCTAAACCTGATACGCAACCACACCCGCCGCATAGGCATGAATGCCTATGCTACATTTTAATTTTTTAATCCCGCTGAAGCGGGATATCGCTATTAATGTTTTACCTATAGCCCGATTTATCGGGCTTAAAAATTTATTACCTAGCCCTGCCATTCATGGCTGGGCGGCGGTTTGATAGGTTACCTTTGATTTTATCATCCCGAACCAGCTTTAGCTGGTGAGGGATCTGCAACCGTGATAAAAGCAGTGCGCCACGGTTGCAGATCCCTCACTCGCAAGCGAGTTCGGGATGACAAAAAAAGTGTTATGCGTTACGCGTTCCACGTTGCGCAATCAATTCCAAATTAGCTTTTTTCCGGTTTTAATATACCACTCGCTGATGTTTGCAAACCTATCCCTGGGAATTAAAATATTTCGGACATCAAAGCCCTTGACTTTTTTGGCTTGCACATAAGTATAAGTCGGGCTGTAAAGAAAAATAGCAGGCGCTTCTTCAGCTATAATTTCTTGAAATTTTTTATATTTTTCTTTGCGCGTTTCTATATTAGAAGTTAAGCGGGCGTCTTCAAGTAAGGCATCAACGTCTTTATTAGCATAATCAGTAATATTTAAGCCATCTGCGCCAATCTGCGAAGAATGCCAAAATGGATAAGGGTCAGGGTCGGCGCCAACTATTTCACTATATAATAAAGCGGTAAAATTTCTTGGTTTAATTATTTCGTTTTGAATTTGATTAGCTGGAATAAGTTTAACTTCGGTTTTAATATTAATAACCTGCCAAAATTCGCTAATAGCTTTGGCTACTTGCGCGTTTTCTTCATTATCAACCGCGGTTAATTTAACAATTAAAAATTTATCATCTTTACTCCGCCATTGCCCGGCGCCTAAGGATAACTTAACTTCTGCTTGCCCCGTTAGATTTTTAGTATCTAATGGGGCCTGCTTTTTAATTTCTTCTTCCACATCCTCGCCTGATATGTCTTGTTCAATTTTACTAATATCATCTTCTGTTAATTCCACCACTTCCCAGCCGGCCTCATCTAATAATCCGGCCGCTTCTTCAATATTATATTTATATTTTTTAATCTCTTGGTTATAAGCAAAACTATCTGGTAAAATTGGACTGTCAATTAAGCGGGCCTCGCCATTGCTTAGAATCTGATTAACTATTTTGTTTTTATCAATTGCCATAGCTAAAGCTTGCCGAACCTTTTTGTCGCTAATATTTAAATTAGCATTTTGATTTAAAAATATGGCGGTCAACTGCGGCAGATTTAATTGGTAATAATTAAGAGTGTCTTGAGCCGCTATTTCATCTTTAATTTGCCTGGGCAAGTAGCTAATGCCGTCAATTAAGCCTTCATTTAAACTAACAGCCGCTTCCTTAAAGCCGGGAAAAAATTTAAAAATTAATTCGTCAAGATAAGGAGCTTGGCCATAATAATTTTCATTTCGGACCAAGCCGTATGATCTAATGTTGCCTGACTTATCCTTTATTAATACTTTAAACTTAAAAGCGCCTGAGCCAATTGGCCTTAAATTTAATTCAGCCAAACTTGCGGTATCAGCGGCAATTTGCTGCCACAATTCCTGCGGTAAAATACCAAAGGTTAATAAATTTAGAAAAGCGGCGTATGGCTCTGACAAAATAAATTTAATTGTTTTCTCGTCAATTTTTTCTATCTCCACCCCGGTAAAGCTGGCGCGCCAGGTTGATTGGTATTTTTTATTCTTTATGCAGTTAAAAGTGAATACGATATCATCAACAGTAAGCTTGGCGCCATTATGCCAGTTAATCCCTTGTTTTATTTTGAAAGTATAAATTTTGCCATCTTCGCTAATCTCATAACTTTCAGCTAAATCACGGACCAACTCTCCATTTTTGCCTTGCTTAAAAATAGAAGAAAAAATTAAATTTGTAATGTCATTATCAACATCGCTAACATTGGCGTAAAGCGGATTAATGTATTTAGGAGCGCCGATTAACCCTTCAACATATTCGCCGCCGGGAATTGGCACAACACGCAAATGGGATTTATAAAATTTAACGGCTAAAAATACTGAATTTGCTAAGATAATTAAAAAGCATAAATTGATCAGCCAAATTTCCCGCTTGCTTAAAAATCGTTTAAAATATTTTAATTGTTTTAATTTAGGAATTCTTGATTTTGATAATGAAAAAATTAATTTTTTATCTAAGTTAATTCTTTCTTGGCTATTATCGGCTTTGCTGTTTTTAAGCTTAAATACTTTACGCGCTATTCCAAATATGCGTAAATAAAAATCAGATAAAGCCGTTTTTACTTTATTTATTGATTGAATAATTTTAGAATTAAATAAGTCCACAGAATATGAATTAAGAATTAAGAATTATGAATTATGGAATATAAAAGCAAAATTTTAATGACCACAATTCCTAATTCATTATTCATTAGACCTGTTGCGTAATAAGTTGCCCCGTTATCCAACGGGATAAACTCCGCGAAATTTTCAGATTTTAAGGAAAATTTGACCAATCCGCCAGCTGGCGGAGCAGTAGTAAATTATTACGCGACAGGTCTATTATTCACGCTTAACCCTTATAAATAACGCTTGCTAGTGATACAGCAAAAAATAAGACAGCGAGAACAATTGTCGCGATAAATAAAGTTTTTTCAATGCCTCGCTTAGTGCGATAAACACCGCTAGCGCCGCCAAAAATACCGGATAGCCCAGCGCCTCGGCTTTGCAGTAAAATAGCTGTTGTTAACAGGACAGCTATAATTATTTGAATGATTTGAATAAGTCTCATAGAATATTTATACTATATCATAAATATTATATTTAGTCAAATTTTTACTTCTTTACCTTCTCAACAATTCTCGCCATCACCTTTTTATTATTAACTGCTAAATCAGCTAAAATTTTTCTGTCTAATTCTACTTTATTTTTCTTTAAAGAATAAATAAATTTTGAATAGGACAAGCCATATTTACGGACAAAAGCGTTGATTTTAATTTGCCACAAACCGCGATTAACTCTTTTTTTCTTTTTGCGGTCAACATAAGCATGCGCCCCGGCTTTGGTCGCCGCGGTTTTTGCTAAACGAATTAATTTTTTCCTGCCCCACTTATAACCTTTAACTTGTTTTAAAAGTTTTCTTCGTTTTTTAATATGAGTTGTCCCTCGTTTTACCCTAGGCATAAATATAAAAGTTAAAAGTTAAAAGTTAGAAGTTAGAAGTAATATATTTATGCTTATTAATTTTACTTCTTACTTCTTACTTCTAAATTCAATTATATGGCATTAATGCCTTAATCGTCTTAATATTACTCTTATGCGCGTTAATATCGCGCCGCTTGCGGCGAGTAGTAGCGCCTGATTCCCGAGCATTAAAATGGTCCTGTCCGGTTTTGCGGCGTTTAATCTTTTTAGTCTTAGTTATGGTAAATCTCTTAACTGTGGCTTTATGAGTTTTAATTTTAGGCATAAAAATAATGCGAATACTGCGATCCGCCAGCTGGCGGATTGTAGATTCGTATTAGACTTGTCGCGTAATTAGTTTTGTAACGACCCCAGTTATCCAACGGGGTAAAAATTTTCAAATTTTGAGTTATAATTTTTCAAACAATTTTTGAGGTTTAGCCTAAGCTAAGCTAAAAAAATTTT
>JAYEOU010000145.1:0-6713 GCA_034723335.1 Patescibacteria group bacterium | reverse complement strand
CAATAACATAATTTAATTTTCAATTTCTAATTTCTAATTTTCATTAAATTTTCAATTCTTTAATTTTCAATTCTTCATCATTGAAAATTGATTTATTGAAAATTCAATAAAAATTGAAAATTGAAAATTAGAAATTTATAGTTTGATTATTTTTTGATTATTGTATAAATTAAAATTGTCATCTGTTATTTTCCGTCTCAGCTCCCCTGCCATCAAACATATCCTTAATAAAAACGCTAATAGCCGTGGCAACTGGGATTGACATAATAGCGCCAACAACGCCGGCAAGCTTAAAGCCGATCATTAAAGCCGAAATGCTTATGATCGGATTAAGACCGACTGTTTTTTGCATTATTTTTGGCACTAAAATATTATTTTCTACTTGCTGCACTATGAAGAATAAAATTACCACGAATAGGGCCAGCATAGGCGACTGGGTAAAAGCCAAAAAAATAGCCGGAATAGCTCCAAAAATCGGACCTAAATATGGCACGAATTCAGTTAAGCCCGCAATTAAAGCAAGCACTAAGGCATATTCAACGCCTAAAATAAGCAATCCTACATAAGTTAAAATGAATATAACTAAACTTAAAATTAACTGCCCTCTAAGCCATAGGCCGATTTTTTTCTGCATGCGATTAATAAGCTGCATTATATAGGGCTGGTACCTGGACGGAGCAATGGACCAAACCAATTTCTTTATCGCGCTTTCCTCAACTACCATATAAAATGTAATGACCAAAACTAAGAGAAAAGAAAAAATGCCGCCAAAAATACCTGAAATAGTGGAAAAAATTCCACCGGCCGCTTGTTGTAAATTAGAATTAATTGTGCCTAAACTGTCTTTAATATTATCTAAAATGCCATGCTGGACAGAATATTCTTTAAGCACTGAAAAACCGGAAATAATTTTCTCAAAATAATAAGGAAAATTTGTTGATAGTTCACTCATCTGCTGGGCTATCGGAGGAATTATTAAATAGACAGTTGAGCCAATAACAGCAAACAAAACCAAATAAATTAAAAGAACGCCAACTCCCCTTGGTATTTTTTTCTTTTTCATCCAATCAATCCAAGGATCTATCGCACTGGCAAAAATTAAAGAAATAAAAAGAACTATTAAAATTTCCCTTATTAAAAAAACAAAATAAAGCAATAAAAAAATCAAAATAATTTTCACTATAGTTAAAGTGGATATATTAATATTTATTAATTTTTTTCTATTAGTCTCCATAAATATTTATTTAAAACATTTGAGCATTATTTTTTATTGATATTTATTCGCTTCGCGAATGATACTTATAGATATTTATAAATATTGCGCGAAGCGCAAATATCAATAAATATCCTATTAATAGACCTGTTGCATAATAAACTACTGCTGCTCCGCCAGCTGGCGGATCGGCCAAATTTTCCAAAAATTTTTTCAGCTTACCTTACAGGTAAACCTCAAAAATTATTTAAAAAATTTGTCTCATCCCGCAATACTGCGGGACGTTACGCAGCTTATTATGCAACAGGCCTAATATTATTATAGCATATCGCTCCTGTTATTTGCAACTTGCCGTAACATTCTTCACTTGTTGTAAAATATCATCCCAGGAGTGAACCCGAACTGCATTTGTTAATACTTCAAAATCACGATTCCATGGTCTGTCAACAAGCAACACTTTAATGCCGTTATTCATGCATTCAGACGCAAAATTAATATCATCTTCAATTAAAATATCTGCCCTGCTTTTTAAACAAGCCTGATGCTTAGTTATGGCGTTTTTATCATAAACTGATTTAGTATGATAAATTTTTAAGAAACAGCCGGGAAAATTCTTATTTATCCATTTTTTGGTTATCGCCTTAAGCTCGCCCATCCTGCTGGTAACTATAGCTAAATTATGATTCTCTTTTAGCTTTATTACGGCTTGTTTGGCGCCTTTAACCAATGGTAAATTTTCAAAATAACCTTTATTAACAAAATCATTAAATCTTGTAGCGCCTTCGTTAAATTCAATTTGCAAAACTTCCCACCAATTGTAAGTAAAAAATTGCTCTCTTTTAAGCGAGGTATTATAAGTATTATTATGATATTTTATATATGAATTTAAAGTATCAGCTAATACTTCATCAATATCAATAGCTATAGTCATAAATGTATTACATGTTATAAATTACGCGTCCCGCGCCGCCCGAATCCCCAATTCTTTCAACTGCTTTTCATCTGCATCACTCGGCGCGTCCATCATCACATCACGCGCCTGCCCGTCCTTGGGAAAAGCGTAAATATCTCGGATGGATTCGCAATCCCAGAGAATCATCATAATGCGGTCAATGCCTGGAGCAAAACCGCCGTGAGGAGGCGCGCCATATTCAAAAGCCCGAATCATATGCCCGAATTTTTCATCAACTTGCTTTTTGGAATATCCAGCGATTTCAAACGCTTTATACATGATTCTCGGATCATGGTTGCGAATCGCCCCGGATGAAATTTCATACCCGTTGCAAGCCAAATCATACTGATAAGCTAAAATTTTCAAAGGATTTTTATTTTCTAATGCCTTAAGGCCGCCTTGAGGCATAGAAAAAGGATTATGGGAAAAATCAATTTTTTCTTCTTCTAATTCCGAATAATCATACATAGGAAAATCATAAATCCAGCACCAAGCCGCGATTTTTTCATCTTTAAGCCCTAATTTAGAGCCGCATTCATTTCTTACCGCGCCAAGCGCTTCGCAAACTATCCGCCATTTGTCAGCTCCGAAAAATATTATATCACCCGGCTTGGCTTTAACCTGTTTCACAATTCTACTAGCCAACTCATCGCCTAAAAATTTAACAATCGGTGATTGTAATTTACCGTCTTCTTTAACAACTATGTACGCCAATCCTTTAGCGTCTTTGCTCTGCGCCAGCTCTGTAAGCTCGTCAATCTCTTTTCTGGTAAACTGTGCTCCGCCGTCAACTTTTAAAGCATGCGCGACTCCGCCCTCTTTAATTGCATTGGCAAACACTCCAAAGCCGCAACCTTTTACCAAATCCGTAACGGGCATAATCTCCAAACCAAACCGCAAATCCGGCTTGTCAGTGCCGTATTTATTCATTGCTTCTTTATAAATTAAGCGTGGAAATGGCTTTTTTAGCACTTTTTTATCGGAAAACTTCTCGGTTAATTCAATCATCAGCGGCTCAACCGCTTGCCAAATATCTTCCTGCTCAACAAAACTCATTTCCATATCAACTTGGTAAAAGTCTCCGGGATGCCGGTCAGCTCTTGGATCCTCGTCGCGAAAACAGGGAGCAATCTGAAAATATTTATCAAAACCGGCTACCATTAATAACTGCTTAAACTGCTGCGGCGCTTGGGGTAAAGCGTAAAACTTGCCTGGATAAACTCTGGAAGGCACTAAATAATCGCGCGCTCCCTCTGGCGATGAATTAGCTAAAATAGGAGTCTGTATTTCAACAAAATCCAACTTTTTAAAATAATCGCGGACATATTGGATCAACTTATCCCGCTTTATTAAAATATCTTGCAATTTTTTTCGCCGCAAATCTAAAAAACGGTATTTTAATCTAAGATGCTCATTAGCTTCTTTTGCTTTTTCTTCGTCAATCTCAAAAGGCGGTGTTTTGGATTCAGATAAAATTTCTAGATCAAAACAATCAATCTCAATCTCGCCTGTTTTCAATTTTTTATTAACCATATTATCAGGCCGCTCTACAACTTTCCCCTTAACCTTAATCACCCATTCACTGCGCAGTTTGTCAGCTTCCTGCCATGTTTTTTTACTAATCTTTGGATCAAAAGTCAACTGGGTTAAGCCATAACGATCCCGCAAATCAATAAAAATAATTCCGCCATGATCCCGGCGACGATGCACCCAACCAGCTAATTCTACGGTTTTTTTTATGTCACTTTTTGTTAATTGTCCGCAAGTATGTGTTCTAAGCATAAAAAAATAATAAAATAATAAAATAATAAAAATATTACCATTCTTGAATTATTCCTTATTTTATTATTTTATTATTTATCTTATTTTATTATTCTAATACATTTTTCTAATTTAAGCAAGAAAAAAAGTCGGTCTTAAGTTTTTCTTAAAACCGACTGTTAATTGTTTATAAAAGAATGCCTCCTTTTAAATTTCCAGAAAGCACTTTTCTGTCTCCTGTTTTTTTATTTGTGACCAATACTCTATTCCTTGTTAATTTTTTCAGTTCAAAGCATCCATTGCTTATTCCTTTTTTTGTAACTTTTCTTCTTATTGGCTTTAAGGAGCCAGATCTATCAACAGATTGTGAAACATAATGATCGCTTTCACAGCCGCTGGAACTTAACAAACTCGCCTTTTTTTTCGCTTTTTTCTTCCATTTCTTATCTCTCCTCTTTCTAAAATTTTTCGCCACACTTTATCACCTCCTTCTAACATCTTCTGTCCCTGGCGCTTTTTTGACAGATAATTTTTTTCCAATCGCTTTTGCGACAGCGCCGTCTGCTTCCTGTACGGTGCTTGGTATTTTTTGCAACTTAGTAAGCCGTTTAAAAAAACTTCCTGATCCTCTTTTTTTTAAAACAGAATCCTCAACTTCTGGCGGAACAAATTTATGTATCATCCCAACACAAGTTTGTCCTAATCGCATCTGAACAAAATGTACTTTTCTCATAATTTCCTCCCGTAATTTTTTTGTTGGATTACTTTATACCCCATCAAAATTTTCTGCGGTTGACGCTGGCCTTCTAGCACTTTTGCTTTAGAATTTGACCCTTGCGCCCTTATAAACTTGCTGGCTTTAGGGCACTTAGTGCAAGAAAAATACCGCCAATTTTTATGCTCTCGCCGTACATATTTTCTGCAATCTTTATAAAAATCGCAAAAAATATCTACTAATCCATTAACATAAACTGGATTCGCCCCATCAGGCAAACCAAATTTTTTTACCGCCGGCTTCTTTTTTTGGATATTTAATTGAGCAGAATCCGTATTTTTCGCCTTTGCCGGCTTACTGGCTCTTATTGCCTTGCTGGCTTTCTCGCAATCAACATAAGAAAAATAACGGCTGTATTGATTTTTCTGCAGCATGTATTCCATGCAATCGTTATAATGCTGGCAAAAAACATCTCTTGGTCCATTAAAATTTGTTGGATTTGCCCCATCTGGCAACTTAAATTCTTCGCTTGGTTTATAGTTTCCTCTTATACACTTTTTCATAACAACCTCCTTAACACTCTTTAATCGCTTATTTACAAACCATAATAATTTTGAAATGAACAAATAATATTTTTTGTTTCTTTGGCTAATATATCATTAATTTTTAACTTTGTCAACCTGCTAAAATCGCTTTCTATTACTAATCGTAATACTTTAATGCAGTCTGCTGAGATTGGCGGCCTCTCCTCTTTCTCCCCTCCAATAGATAGGAAAGGGGCTATGGATGAGACGCAATTTAAACATATTGTCCCGCCACGGGATAAATCAAATTTATTGCCATTTGGCGCAATTTCTTTTCTGCAAACCACGCAACTGCGCAACTCTGGCTTATGTCCTAATTGAGACATTAATTGTAAGACAAAAAAATTAATTAACAGCTCATAGCTAATACTTAGCTTCTGCTTGCTATTTAATACATCTAAAATTTCTTGCAATAGTTTAAAAACAGCTTCATCTTTTTCACCTAACTTGACCAACCTATTAAAAACACTGATTGCCTTGCCAGTAAACACCAACTTTTCTAAATCATTTTTTATATTTACATAGCAATTCTCGCTAACCGCGCCGCCGATATAATCAAATTGTTTGCCTTTCACAATCATTAAATCAGACAAGCAAAATGGCTCTAAATGCCCTGCTAACTTGGATTTTATCTTTTTAGCGCCGCGAGCTATCAATTCCAGTTTACCTTTATCCAAACTATAAACAGTTATTTTGCTGTCAGCTTCCCGAAACGGCTGGCGATTCAAAATTATTGCTTTAGTAATGTAGGTTTCATCCATATATTTCGCATAACTCATAACGCATAACGCATAACGATTGATACTTATAAATATTGGTTGATACTGATAGATATTGATAAATATCAACAAATATCGCGCGAAGCGCAAATATCAATTAATATCCATAAATATCTATCAGTATCAACCAATAATTTAATAAAATAAATCGTTATGCGTTATGCGTTCCATGTTACGCGTTATGTGACATCCAAATAACTCTGCAAAATAAGCATTGCCGCAATCGCATCTTGCGGCGCTTTTGTTTTTCTATCACCAGCCAAAGCATCGGCGGCTTTACTAGATAAACGCTCGTCAACCAATTTAATAGGAACACTTAATCGCTTCTTTAATAAATTAATAAATTTATTAAATTTATTTGATAATTTTTCATCACCAGACATTTTGATTGGCTTGCCTAATACTATAACACTAATATTCTCTTTTTTAACAACTCGCTCAATATCATCAACACTGCTAACCACATTAAAAGGCGTGGCTAACTTGGCTTCACTATCGCCCAAAGCCAAGCCAATCCTCACACCGCCCCAATCTATACCTAAATATCTCATAAATTTTGAATTTTGAATTTTGAATTTTGAAATAATTTTGAATGATTAAATTTTTAAACATCTATAAACTATAATTTATAATTTTGGAATACAGTTGTTTAAAAATTCAAAATTAAAAATTATTTCAAAATTCAAAATTAAAAATTTTAATCTTGGAA
>JAYEOU010000144.1:0-7016 GCA_034723335.1 Patescibacteria group bacterium | reverse complement strand
AATTAGATTTGTAAATTATTACAATACCGTGAAGCCACATAAAGGAATTGACAACATGACTCCAATGGAAAAACTTATTAGTTATTTTTACCCTGAAGAACTGTAAACAACGCGAGGTATTCTTACACTTTATATAATTAACTTGTCAACCTTTTTGGGTTGCAAATATATAGAATATGACTAATATCGCACAAGAAAATAAAAATTTAGGTAAAATTAAACAAGTCATCGGCGCAGTTGTAGATATCCAATTTAAGACCGAACTGCCTGAAATTTATACTGCTCTTCAAGTTGAAGCGCAGGATAAGCAATTAATTTTGGAAACCCAGCAGCATATTGGGTCTAATTTGGTTAGAGCCATTGCTATGGGTTCAACTGACGGCTTAAAGCGCGGGGATAAAGTGATAAACACTGGCGCGGGTATCAGCGTGCCTGTTGGAGATGAAACATTGGGTCGGATTTTTAATGTTTTAGGAGATCCTGTTGACGGCAAAGAAGCGGTTAAAATTAAAAAGCGTTATCCTATTCATCGTGAAGCCCCGAAATTTATTGACCAGTCAACCAAAACTGAAATTTTAGAAACAGGAATCAAGGTAATTGATTTAATTTGTCCAATTGCCAAAGGCGGCAAAGTCGGGATGTTTGGCGGAGCCGGCGTTGGCAAAACCGTGATTATTATGGAACTGATTAATAATATTGCCAAGCAGCACGGCGGTTATTCGGTTTTTGCCGGCGTGGGAGAGCGTACTCGCGAAGGCAATGATTTATACAAGGAAATGAAAGAATCCGGAGTGCTGGAAAAAGTGGCAATGGTGTTTGGCCAGATGAACGAACCGCCCGGCGCTCGCGCTCGCGTGGCTTTGTCCGGGCTTTCTGTAGCTGAGTATTTTCGGGATGAACAGAATCAGGACGTGCTGTTTTTTATAGATAACATTTTTAGATTTACCCAAGCAGGCAGTGAGGTGTCAACCCTGCTGGGCCGCATGCCTTCAGCTGTTGGCTATCAGCCGACTTTAGCAACGGAAATGGGAGAACTGCAAGAACGAATTACCTCCACTGGCAAAGGATCAATTACTTCAATTCAAGCCGTGTATGTGCCGGCTGACGACTTGACTGATCCTGCTCCGGCTACTACATTCGGGCATCTTGATTCAACCGTGGTCCTGGCGCGCAGTTTGACTGAACTGGGAATCTATCCGGCCGTTGATCCATTAGATTCATCATCAATTATTTTAGATCCGAAAATTGTTGGAGAAGAGCATTATAGCGTAGCGCGCGGAGTGCAGAAAGTATTGCAAAAATATAAAGATTTGCAGGACATTATTGCGATACTTGGCATGGAAGAATTGTCAGATGAAGATAAGCTAACAGTAACCCGGGCCAGAAAAATTCAAAGATTTTTATCCCAGCCGTTTGCTGTAGCGGAAACATTTACCGGGCATAAGGGCAAATATGTAAAATTAAAAGATACTATAAAAGGGTTTAAGGAGATTTTGGATGGGAAGCATGATGATAAATCAGAAGGGGAGTTTTATATGAAGGGCGGGATTGAGGAAGCTGGAAACTAAAATTAGAAATTATCACCGCCTTGGCGGGATCCCGCAGAGGCGGGAGAAATTTTAAGCTATGTCAAATAAATTAATAAAATTTGAGATCGTAACTCCAGAAAAGATTGTTTTAAAAGAACAAGTTATTCAAGTGACTGCGCCTACCCGCCAGGGTGAAATTACTGTTTTGCCAGGGCATATTCCGCTTATAGCAAGCTTGCAGCCGGGAGTAATTGAAATTGTTAAGTCAGATGGTACGCAGGATATTATGTCGGTATCAGGCGGATTTATTGAGATATTAAAAGACAAGGTTGTGATATTAGCTGATACCGCGGAACGGGCGGAAGAGATTGATATTAATACAGTAGAGGAAGCGCGCAAGCAAGCTGAAAAAATCAAAACTGATATGCGGCATTTTGACAGGGAACGGTTTGTTAATATCAGCGCTCAAATTTCTAAAGAATTAGCCAGGACAAAAGCTGTTAAAAGATGGAAGAAGATAAAGGGAAATTAGAAATTGGTAATTGGTAATTTGGAATCGTCAGAGTCCCTTTAATTTTTCTGTCAAGGTCTTGACCCCGTTAGATAATTTATCTAAACGGGGTTGACAAATTTTTATTACATCGCTAAAATACAATAATGTGAATAAGAAAGCAGAAAACAGAAAGCAGAAAACAGAAAACAGATATAGTTTAATGAATTTCTGCTTTCCGTTGTCTGCTTTCTGTTTTCTCTTATTATTAAAAAAGTAAAATTCTAATTATTTTTCACAAATTTTAAAAAAGTGGGCATAATTAGAAAAAACGAAATTATGAATCTAAAACCATTGCATGATCATGTTATTGTTAAGGCAATAACAGAAGATGAAATTACAAAATCAGGCATTGTTCTGCCTGATACGGTTGACAAAGAAAAGCCGGAAAAAGGCGAAGTTGTGGCTGTTGGTCCTGGTAAAATAATGGACAATGGCCAGAGAGCCCAAATAAGCGTAAAGGTCGGGGAAAAAGTAATGTTTAAAAAATATTCTCCTGACGAAATTAAAGTTGGGGATGAGGAGTATCTAGTGATAAGCGAGGGGGATATAATGGCGGTATTAGAATAATTTTCAATTTTCAATTTTTAATTTCTATTAAATTTTCAACGAGTCAATTTTCAATGATAGATAATTGAAAATTATAAAGAATTAAAAATTTAATGAAAATTATCACCGCCCAGGCAGAATCCCGAAGAGGCGGAAAAAATTCAAAATTATAAAGTTTAATTATTATCCATAGCTCGTTACGCGTTACGCGTTACGCGTTATGCGAAGAAAAATATGAGTAAACAAATTATTTATAATGAAGAAGCGAGAAGCGCTTTAAAACAAGGAGTTGATCAATTAGCCGATGCTGTTAAAGTTACCCTGGGCCCCAAGGGCCGCAATGTGGTAATTGACAAGAGTTTTGGCGCGCCGCAGATTACTAAAGACGGCGTAACTGTTGCCAAGGAAGTTGAGCTTGAAGACAAGTTTGAAAATCTTGGTGCGGAAATTGTTAAAGAAGTAGCTAGTAAAACAAATGATGTGGCTGGAGACGGTACAACTACAGCCACAATATTAGCTCAAACTATGATTCGTGAAGGAGTGAAATTGGTTTCCTCTGGCGTTGACCCAATAGAAATTAGAAAAGGCGTGGAAAAAAAAGTCGCTTCTATTGTAGCTAAGTTAAAAGAAATGAGCAAACAAATTTCTACTAAGGAAGAAATAGCCCAAGTAGCTTCTATTAGCGCTAATGACAAGGAAATTGGCCAGAAAATCGCTGAAGCCATGGATAAAGTCGGCAAAGACGGCGTAGTAACAGTTGAAGGAGGCCAGTCATTTGGCGTTGAAGTTGAAGTAGTTGAAGGCATGCAGTTTGATAAGGGATATGTTTCACCTTATATGATTACTAACTCAGAATCAATGAAAGCTGAATTTGAAGAGCCGTATATTTTAATCACTGACAAAAAAATATCTTCAATTCAGGAAGTTTTGCCGCTTTTGGAAAAAATGGCCCAACAAGGCAAAAAAGATTTAGTAATTATTGCCGAGGAAATTGAAGGCGAGGCCTTGGCCACATTTGTTGTTAATAAACTGCGCGGGACATTTAATGTTCTTGGCGTTAAAGCTCCTGGCTTTGGGGATCGCAGAAAAGAAATGTTGGATGATATTGCTGTTTTAACTAATGGCAAGGTTATTTCTGAAGAAGTCGGCTTAAAGCTGGAGAATGCTAACATCAGTGATTTAGGGCAAGCGCGCAAGGTGGTTTCCACTAAAGATGACTCCACTATTATTGAAGGCAAGGGAGATGAGGGAAAAATTAAGGCAAGGGTTGAACAAATTAAGAAAGAATTGGATATGAGCGATAGTGATTTTGACAAAGAAAAATTGCAAGAGCGTTTAGCTAAATTAGCCGGCGGCGTGGCTGTAATTAAAGTTGGCGCTGCCACAGAAACAGAAATGAAAGAAAAAAAAGATCGTATTGAAGACGCTTTGAACGCTACCAGGGCAGCTGTTGAAGAAGGAGTAGTTTCTGGCGGCGGTTTAGCCTTGGCGCAAGCAGGCAATGCTTTTACTGAGCTTACTGATAAGAAAGAAGATAATTCTGGCGTGAAAATTGTTGACACAGCGATTTTAGAGCCGATTAAGCAAATCGCCTTAAATGCTGGAAAAGACGGCTCTTTGATTTTGTATAATATTATTAGAGAGCATAGAAAAGGAAGCGCTAATATCGGTTATGACGCTGCTCTTAATAAATTTACTAATATGGTGGAAGCCGGTATTGTTGATCCAACTAAGGTAGTGCGTTCGGCCTTAGAAAACGCTTCAAGCGCGGCTGTTATGTTTTTAACCACTGAAGCTGTGATTACTGATAAGCCGGAGAAAAAAGGCAATGTTCCTGCCGGTGGCGGAATGCCAGGCGGAATGCCAGGCGGCGGAATGATGGGAATGTGATAATACGCGAATTTAGCGAGTAATATAAAACAAAAGCGAGGCTTTAAAGGCCTCGCTTTTGTTTTTGTAAATGCCAGAATGTTTTTAGACAGATATTTATTATTGTTAATATCCTTGGTTAGAAGTGTTATTGCAAATAATCTTTTTTATTATTTCTTTGAATATTTTTCTATAATTGGAATTTATTTCAACAACAGGCTTCATTTTTATTATTGAATCAACAAAATCATTTCTGTAAGGGACTTTGCCGATAATTGGAATTTTATTTCTATCGGCGAATTTTTTTATTTTCAAACAAAAATTTTTCGTTAAATCAAATTTATTTATTACAATCCCGCTTTTAATTTTAAAATGATTTGCTAAATATAACACTCTTTTTAGATCATGCAGCGCGGACGGAGTCGGCTCGGTAACAGCAACAATATAATCAGTGCCGATTAGAGAAGCTATAACAGGGCATCCAATTCCAGCCGCTGAATCTATTAATATTATTTCATCTTTTAACTTTTTATTTATTTTTTCAGAGCATTTCCTTACTTGATTTACAATTTCGCCTGAAGCCAATTCGCCTAATTTAAGCTCCCCAATAATTAAGTCCACGCCATAATTTTTGCCAATGTAAATTGTCCCGATTTGCTTTTTAGTTTCGGAGATTGCCCCAACAGGGCAGGCGGCAATGCATGCTTTACAGCCAATGCAAACATCTTTTATAAAAGCGGGATATTTTCCCTTAACAAAAACTATGGCGTTTTGTTTGCAAACTTGAGCGCACTTGCCGCATTTTGCGCACTTGTTAAAATCCCATTTGGGAATTGGCAGATAAACATTGCAATATTTTTTTCTTTTTACAGAAAGCATTAGGTGATCGTTGGGGCATTCTACATCCGCGTCAACCAGCATTGTCTTTTTGCTTTTTGCAAATTCTACGGCAAGAGAAATAGCCACAGTAGATTTGCCTGTTCCTCCCTTGCCGCCTGTAATTGCTATTTTCATATTTTTTAAACAAGAAACCGAGTTTCTACCCCGCCTCTCACGAGAAGCGGGGTAGAAACTCGGTTTCTTTTATATAATTTCTATCACGCTTCCTGCTTTTATCTTTTTATAATTTGCGGGATATTTTTCTTTTATTTCTTGTTTATGTTGCGTGCAATGGCACGGAGCAATTAATTTAATTCCTTTAAGCTTTTCTAATGTTGAAAATCCGTGGAATCCTCCCACAATGCCATAAATTTTTCCAAGCCCCGTTAGATGTTGATTATCTAACAGGGTAAATTGTTTTGCTGTATCAATAATATTTTCCAAGCCTGGATGAGCGTAGCCGGTTATAACAATATTTCCCTTTTTTGTATTTACAATTAAAGATTGTTCTTTTATAAATACCCCGAGAGCTCCTGTTGAATATATTCCTTGAGAAATTTTTGTTGGTTTTGAAAAGTCTCTTGGCTGATATACTTTAGCTCTGTTTTCGTTTGCTTCTAGAAATCCTTTTAAGCCGCCTATATGATCCCAGTGATTGTGCGATAAAATAACAATATCAATATCTTTTGAATTTATTTTAAGCTGTTTCATATTATAAAGCAATATTTCAGAATCGGCTCCCGTATCAAATAAAATTTTTTTAGCGTTCTCTATTAAACAAGAAAATCCCCAGTCTGATTTTAGGCCAGGTTGTGATTCATTGTCATATATAATTGTTAATTTCATAATAACTTTTATATTTTGAATTTACCTTGTTAGAAAAAGCATTTAATCCCGAAAGCATTCGGGAGAAGTAAAATTATTCTATCGCAGTCCCGCAGTATTGCGTGACAAGCAATATCTTTTTAACGGGGTTTAATTTTTAAAACCCTCCGCGCATCGGTCCTGTTGAATTTGTTATTTCTGTTAATTGCCCTTTAATAAATTTTTGAATGGCATTTTTTATATTTCCTTGCCCTTGGTAAATTTTAATTCCAAATTGCCTAAACACTGAAAAAGCCCTTGGGCCTAAATTCGCGGTAATAACAGCGCCTACTTTTTCATTAGCGACAATTTCAGCCGCTGTTATTCCGGCTCCGCCCATTTGTTCCGCCGCTGTATTTTCAATTGCTCTTACACCTATTATTTTTTTATCATCAATTTCAATGATTAAAAAATAAGAGCATCTGCCAAATTTCGCGTCAATTGCGCTTTCTAATTTTTTTCCTGTTGAACTTATTGCTATTTTCATTTAATACACCTCATTTCTAGTATAATTTTTTAGAAAATTTAAAAGTTTAAATTTTGGATAATGTTTTACTATACCTAATGTTTATCTCCATTCCTATTTTATCATTTTAATTTATAAAAGTAAATATGTGTCGAGCGAATATAGGAAATAACCGCTTATTCCGTCAGGCCGTCTAAAAACTAAAAAAAATTTCTAAACCAAAAAATATTTCAGCCGAAAGAGGCCCATTCGCCTCCTATGCCGGCGCTCCCTGCCTTATTAAAATATCAAATTGCTGTTTATTCTCTTT
>JAYEOU010000143.1:0-7128 GCA_034723335.1 Patescibacteria group bacterium | reverse complement strand
AAGACGAACCAGATCATTGATTAAAAATGCTCTGCCAAATATGTTTCATTATTTAGATAACCCTGAAACACCTAAATCAAGCAACGGTCTGGAAAGCAGATTTTCTTATCTTAAAAACAATCTTAATATCCACAGGGGATTAAGCAGAAAGAACAGGCGAAATTTTATTCTTTGGTATAATTATTTCAAATATAATTTTTAAAACAGCAACCATTTTTGACCATTAAACCGATTTAAAAGATAATTATAAGATTAAAGATATTAACAAATATCTTTCGGGCGCTGTCTATCCTGACAGCCGATATATTACTAAAATAGACAGAGAATTAACCCATAACAATCATTTTTTAGATCCTGAATTTGCAAAAGATGATTTTAGAAAAGGATGGCAAGCGCATCAAATTTGTGATTTAATTCACAACCAAGTTAGATTTGAATTATTGCCTGAATTAAACATACATCCAAAAGCCAAATGGACAAAAGAAATCTGGATAATTGCAACTGCAACAAAAATAATTCAAGACATAAAAGATGTGCAATGTTTTAATCTGCAAAAATATCTTAAATGTTTAGAGTATGCTGACAACCCAAATAATGAGGATATAAATGATATAAAAAAATATAATCAAATAATTATAGATTTATATAAAAATAAAAGAATCATTTTAGTTGAAGATTACTATCAAATGTGCTTTGCTTTAGGTATTAATAAAAAAATCGGCCTAAAAGTTAAAAAAAAGACAGAGGAAATTTTAAAAAATAAAGAGCTTGTTAAAGTTATTGAGTCTATTTATGGCGAAATGCTTAAATCATATAGCAAGGTTTTAATTTAACCTTTTACTTATGGAGGAAAAAATGATTAACAAAAAAGATTTTAAATTAATTAGATCTTTAAAATGGGAAGAAGTTTTTTTATTTTGGCATCAATGCGAAGGCGCGCAACAAAATTGGGTTAACTTGGCAAAACAGCGCGGCTTTGCTTCTTGGGCAGACTGGAGATTAACATTATACGCGGTTCCTTTTGAATGCGCTAAAGCAAGTTGGAATTTGTACGAAATTTCTAATTCGGCGCAAATAGTTCCAAAATTTTATGGGGGTCCATTTAAGACATGGATAAAGCGCCATTACGGCGGAGCTAAAGAAAAAACTTTTGAAGAATTGGCAACTCAACCGGACATCTTAAATAATAAAGCAGTAAAAAGTATGGTTGATAATTTTCCAGAAAATAAAATTATATCTTGTTTGCAAGTCAGGAATAAGATTTATGTCATTGAAGGATCGCATCGCTGTTGCGCCTTGGCTGTAATTAACACCCAAAATAAGCCAGCTCCAAAAAAATTATATTTTGCCATTGGCAAATCATCATTGAAAAATTTGCCAATAGCAGGAATAGTTAATGCTTAGAATTAATTACTTTTTTTATTGGGGACATTTGTTTTGTTAGAGTGTTATTATAAATAATTTGTAAGTTAAGGGGCTATTTAATGAACAGCTCTTTTTTGTTTGTAAAATCCTTAAAATTCTGCTAAATTGAAATTAATAAACTTAGGAATTACGCGTTTGAGTATAAAATCTGTTCAATCTGCTTAATCTGTGGATTTATTTAATTTTAGCCACAGGTTAAGCAGATTATTTATAAAGTAAAAATATTCAAACGCGTAATTTCTAAAACTAATAAATTAATAAACTAACTAAATGTCTTTTTCCATCGGCATTGTTGGCTTGCCCAATGTAGGCAAGTCAACTTTATTTAATGCCTTAACAAAAAAGAAAGCTGAGGCTTCAAATTATCCATTCTGCACTATTGATCCGAATGTAGGCGTGGTAGAAGTTCCTGATAAGCGCCTTCAGAAATTAGCAAAAATTTCCAAGCCCAAAAAAATTATTCCGACTGTTATAGAATTTATTGACATAGCGGGTTTGGTTAAAGGCGCGCACAAGGGCGAGGGCTTGGGCAATCAATTTTTATCGCATATCAGAGAATGCGACGCTATTTGCGAAGTGGTGCGGCAATTTAAGGATGATAACATTATTCATGTTGACGGAAAAATTGACCCGGAGAGTGATAAAGAAACAATAAATATGGAATTTATTTTTGCTGATTTAAACACTGTTGAAAAACGGCTTTTAAAAATAAGCAAAGAAGCTAAAAGCGGAGACAAAGAGATGATAAAGGCAAAAAATTTGCTTGAAAAATTAAAGCAGGCGCTGGAACGCGGCGAAGCATTGCGCGGAATAAAATTTAATGATGATGAAAGCGAAATAATTAAAAAACTTAATTTATTAACAACAAAACCGATTATTTATGTTTTAAATACAGGCAATATTGAAGAAAGAAAGAAAAAGCGGGATAGTGAAATATTGGAATTAAATGTAAAGCTGGAAGAAGAGGTCGCAGAGCTGAAAAAGGATGAGCAGGAAGAATATATTAAAGAATTTGGCTTAGGTAAAAGCGGACTGGATAAATTCATAAACGCTTCATACAAACTGCTTGGCTTAATTACTTTTTTAACAACTGGCCCTGATGAAACACGGGCTTGGACCGTTAAACAGTCAACCAAGGCCCCGCAAGCAGCGGGCGTGATTCATACTGATTTTGAAAAGGGGTTTATTCGGGCAGAGATTATTAATTGGCAAAAGTTAGTTGAAACAGGCAGCGAGCAAGCCGCGCGGGAGAAAGGATTAATTAGAACAGAAGGCAAGGAATATGTAATGCGAGACGGCGATGTTTGTAATTTTTTATTTAACAAATAATGCTTGCAATTTTTCTAAACCTGTGTTAAGGTCTAAATATAATTAAAAATTATAACCTTTCTCACGCCTTGAATTACTATGCCTAATTTGAAAATTTCGTGGAGTTTATCCCATTGGATAACGGGATAACTTATTATGCAACAGATTTATTATGCGGCAGGTTTATTCAAGACAATTCCATACGACTTGGAATTAA
The DNA here is from genome assembly GCA_034723335.1 of Patescibacteria group bacterium. Taxonomy (GTDB): domain Bacteria; phylum Patescibacteriota; class Patescibacteriia; order Patescibacteriales; family VMTK01; genus DAOWHZ01. Next base: position 4,178 of record JAYEOU010000143.1, on the reverse strand, counting down.
AGGTATTCTCAATATCCCAGTCTCCCCTGTTGGATAATTTATTTAAAATGGAGTTTATCTGAATGGGGCTCATAGAGAATATTTGGGATTTTTTTATTTGCGGGATAATAAATTTGAATTATTAATTAAACATTTAATAGTATGGCGAAAAATAAATCATCAGAAATTCCTCATTATGAATTGTTATACATAATTTCTAACAAATATAGCGAGAATGAACTAAGCCCAATCATTGATAAAGTTAGAAAGATTATTAGTGATAATGGGGGAAATATTAGTTATAGCGAAGAATGGGGTAAAAAGAAACTTGCTTATCCAATCAAGCATTTTCGCTATGGCTATTATAATTTAGCAGAGTTTGATTTAGCGGGAGAAAAATTAGTTAAAATAAATAAAGCGCTGCAATTGGCAAGCGAAATTTTACGCCATCAGATTGTTAGTAAAAAATTAAAGACTGTTCAAGTGATAGAAAAAGAAAAAAGAATTGCCAAAAGTATTGTTGCTAAAAAAGATGAAGAGATGAAAGAGAAAAAAGGAAAAATAAGAGATCAAAAAAGCGCTGAGTTAAAAGATTTAGATGAGAGGTTGGATAAAATATTAGAGACAGATGATTTATTGTAAGATATAATGCGAGTCCGCGATCCGCCGGCTGGCGGATCGAATGATGTGAATTAAACAAGGATGTGAATTTATTATTTATTAATAAAATAAAAATGTTCGGGTCTTATTTTCATAATTAATAGCTCGAATATAACAAAAGTATGAATTTAAACAAAGCGATGATCATTGGTAATTTAACCCGTGATCCAGAAATAAGAACCACGCCAACCGGCCAGACCGTTGCTTCTTTTGGCGTAGCCACTAATCGTGTTTGGACTGATCAATCAGGACAAAAGCAAGAAAGAGTGGAATTTCATAATGTTGCGGCTTGGGGAAAATTAGCGGAGATTTGCGGCCAGTATTTAAATAAGGGCAGAAAAGTTTATATTGAGGGCCGTTTGCAAACTAACGATTGGGTTGGGCAAGACGGAGTTAAAAGGTATAAGACTCAGATTGTAACTGAAAATATGATTATGCTGGATCGCGCGGGAACAGCTCCAACAACTCCAACAGCTCCAACAGAACAGCCGCCAGCGCCGGAAGAGCAACCATCAGCTCCCAGCGAGCCAATAATTAATGTTGAAGAGCCAACAACTGCCGGAGGCGAAGAAACAAATCCAAGCGAAGAAGAAATTAAAGTTGAAAGCATACCGTTTTAATGAAATACACTCAAATCTACAAATGGCATTCAAATTTACAAATGCGTTATTATTTTATTTGTAGATTTGAATAAAATTTGTAAATTTGAGTGTTATATAATATGAATAATATAACAAAAAAAGAAAAATATTGTTATTTTTGCAAGAATAATGTTGGTGAAATTGATTATAAGGATACGCGGCTTTTGCGCCGTTTTATTAATTCTTATTCTAAAATTTTACCAAGAAAAAGAACAGGAACTTGCTCTAAACACCAGCGCAAATTAGCTGTTGCGATTAAAAGATCCCGCATAATAGCGCTGTTGCCGTTTGTTAACAAATGAAATAGTTACTCGGTTAATCAGTTAATCGGTTACTTGGTTATTAGTCCCTCGGTAATCAAAATTAAACTGTGTAACTAATTAACTGTGTAACTGATCCCTAATTCTTATGTTAAGCATTAACGAAATAAAACTTGGCGCTTTAATTCAAATATCAGGGGAGCCGTATACGGTTATTAAAGCTGAGCATCACAAAGTGGCGCGTGGCGGAGCAGTGCTTAAGGCCAAGTTAAAAAATTTAATTATAGGCAATGTAATAGAAAAAACATGGCAGGGAAATGACAAAGCGGAACAAGCGGAAACTGAAAATAAGAAAGCTAATTTTATGTACAAGAATGAAAATGAAGCGCACTTTATGGATAACAAAACTTATGAGCAGTTTAGTTTGCCACTGAAGCAGTTGGGTGAAAAGCAAAAATTTTTAAAAGACGGGACTGATGTGAATATATTATATTTTAAAGATAAGCCGGTTGCTATTGACCCGCCCGTTAAAATAGATTTAAAGGTTGTTAGCGCCCCTCCCGGAGTTAAGGGAAATTCAGCAGGAAATGTAAATAAGACAGTTAAGCTGGAAACAGGAATGGAAATAAATGTTCCTATGTTTATTGATGAGGGGGATGTAATTAAGATTAATACGGATACAGGGGAGTATGTGGAAAGGGCGTAGGGATATTAATGAGATTTTAAAATAAAAAATGAATAAAATAAAAAATGAAGGCGATCCCGCAATACTGCGGAGTCGCCTTTATTATATTTTTTTGTTTGACTTTTGTTATTTTTTGCGGTTTAATGGTCAAAAATGGTTGCTGATTTTTTAATAGTTAAACAAAATTTTTACTAAAATTAGTATAAAATTGAAGTTAAAAATAGCATAGAAAGTCATTAACTTTAAATCTATTTAAACTTAATGTTAGTTCATAGCTGATGTTACAATAAAAACGCAATTTTCAGCAACCATTTTTGACCATTAAGCCTTTTTTGCTAATTTATAATTAACAATCAAATAATAACTACTAACCCCGTGTAGATAATTTATCTAACGGGGTAAACCTAACCCTTAAATTTTTTGTTTAAGGTATGGTTGAAAAACCACTTGCATAGAAACGGTCTTCTGATCGGTACTATGCAAGTGGTCTTTGTCCGAAAGGGCATTGGGTGATCCGAAAGGGTTGCCGCCGACGGGAGACCTTTTTTGTAAAAATTTTTTGCTTATTTTACGAGTTTATGATTTAATACAGATAGAGAATAATTAGATAAAATGTTCAATTTTATTTTATAAATTAACCACAAGATAATATGAAAAAATCAAAACAATTTTGGTCAGTTATTATCATTGCTTTAATCATTTCGGCAGGTTGCTTTTATTGGTTCCAGTGGAGACCAAGCTAAATAACTAAACAGTGCAACAAGGAAGCAGTTGAAAAAGCTAAAGAAGTAGAGGATGGGAACCAAGCAATAAAAATATATGATGCACTCTATAAATCCTGTTTAAGAGAAAAAGGGTTAAAATAAAATTGAACACATCATCTAATACAGTACATCTACAGTACATCCGATTCGCGAGCTAAATTAAATTATTTTTAAAATTAAAAATATGAATTACATCAAAATTAGTTATTTAGATTTGCAAACAATCCCCAGAAATTATACATTCTTCATAGAATTAAATGACGATAATAGTTTTATAGGAGGAGTAGGGATCAGCAAAAATAAAATAAATAAATATGATAATCCAAAAGATCCTGATAATACTCTTTGGGGATGGCTAAAATATAAGATGTTTTTTAGTGAAGAGGAAGTAAAAAAACATAAAATAGATAAAAATGAATTTATGGCAGCTCAACAAGAAGTTACTATGGACCAACGAAAAAATTTAAAATAATATTTAATAATGACTTTAGTAAAATATAAAAATCAAATTGAATATAGTTTTATTACTTGGATGAATCATTATCCAGAATCAAATCATCCAACTGATGATGAAAATTTTTATTGTTTTGTGAAAAATGTTTGTAGATATGCTAGAAGTAAAAGATGGAAAGATACAAATTTTTTGAAAAATAAGATTAAAAAGAGGAAGCCAAATTTTAATCCCGTCAAATTAGCAAACATCATAACATTTTATAAACAATTATTAGATTTTTACAAAGCTAAATATTTGCCTAGCAGTTGGTTTATAGATCCTGACGCAAGGAAAATAAAACATGGTTATTATATTGAGCGTGGGGTAAGAAACGGCGAGTTGTATGAGATAGAAAAACCTAAAAAGCAATATATTAGCAAGGAAAGACGGTAATAATCTAAACAAATTAAACTTATGAGCATTTTAAGACGATTAGCTGGTTTTGAAAATATTGAAAGCAGCCATATAAATGAAAAAAAAGTTATTAGCCAAAAGGAAAATTTATCTTCAAAAAACCAAAAAATAAAAAAATTTACTTTGTGGGATACGGTGGTTTTGTTAATGTTGATAATTCTTATCATTCCTTTTATTCTCGGTATGTTAGAAGGAATAACAACACAATTTTACGCAGGATTTTTTATACATCTTTTATTATTTGCAATAACCGTTAAAGGGATAATAAAATATTTTAAAAAA
>JAYEOU010000142.1:0-7174 GCA_034723335.1 Patescibacteria group bacterium | reverse complement strand
GTTTAAATAGATTTAAAGTTAATGACTTTCTATGCTATTTTTAACTTCAATTTTATACTAATTTTAGTAAAAATTTTGTTTAACTATTAAAAAATCAGCAACCATTTTTGACCATTAAACCTTTTTTGCACAATTTTATATCATAAATATGACTAAAATAAAGTAAACTTATCCTCGAGAAATCAGGGAAACAGGGGACAACTTAAATGAAATAAACAATTTTTATATATTTTATTGATGATATTGTTTAGGAATTTTTCGACAGCCAGGAGTGTTAGATGATGTACGACAAAAATTTTTATACAGTTTGTTGTTTAATTTTTTCCAATTCTTTTCGTTCAGTTAGCCCAAGAGGTACAATCCCAGTAATATATTGTATGGGCAAGCCTTTTTTTGTTTGAATACTCATATCTTCAAGATCCATGTCATCACCACCATGCTCCTCATAGTCTTGAGTTATGCGTTCCGACAATGAAATAATAACCCCTTTACGTTTGTTAGCTTCACGCACAAGATTGCGAAAAGTATTTTCATCAAAATTATTGGGAATCACTTCTTCTGCTATAAATTTTTTCAAATCATCTTCTACTAATTTTCTAGTTTCATCGTCATAGTTTTCATGATCAAAAATTCCTGAAAATAATTCGCGGTTCTTAACTTCGAAGGGGAGTTGATTTAAAACGAAGTATTCTTTAGCAAGATCATTTGCATACATTGATGCATGGTCTTGTGCCTTAATGGATAAAGATTCTTTTGGGGCATAATATAAAGTATCCTCATATAAACCACTAACAGGCAACCGTCCGTGTTTTGCTAAATACAATATCGCTTCAATTGAAGTTCCATGCCACCCATGAATATCCTCAGAATTTAAACCAGTTTCAAATAGCTTGGCAACTCTTTTGTTATAGTTTAAGACTTCTCTTTGTTCTTTGGTTTTTGGTTTATCGATTTTGAAATTATTTTCAATCATAGTGAGTAAGGTTGTAAAATTTTTGTCGTATTTCGCCTAACGTTCGCGATTTAGAGAAGTTTTTGCGAAGCAAAAATTTGGGTGGAAGAAACTGCAAATTTCTGGAACCGTTAAATTCCTGTTATATTCCCCGTAGGGCTGAAATTTAGCGCAACGTTCCGAAGGGAAATTTCAGAGTTTTGAAATAAGCCGTCATTTAGAATTAGCAAAAAGCCCCCTACTTCTTTTTAACATCTGCTTTGATCATTTTTACAATCTCTGGAAACTCAGATATTTCAAAATGACCTTTGATGTGCTCATAAATTACAATATTTGCATTTTTTAATTTATTTTTGAATTTTTCAGCGTGAGCGAGAGGAACAACATCATCATCTTTTGAAAACATTAGATAAAGATTTTTGCAATTTTTCTCGAGCAAAGACAAATTTGATTTGAGCTTAAACCCGCCGACTAAATCCTCACCGGGCAAACTATTATCATAAGGCGGACAAATTAAATAAGTTGAAAGTATTTTTTTAGAAAACTTATTTTCGGATAAATATTTTGCGAGAAAAATTCCTCCCAATGATGATCCAATCAAAATGATGTTGTTTCTTAATTGAGGGAAAAAGTTTTCAAAATGGATTTTCCATTCTTCATATTTTGCATTATCTTGCAAAGGCATACGAGGTTTAATAATTTCAAAATTTTTCCCGAGATTCTTTTTCAAAAATTCATCAGTCCAACGAATTTTTTCCTCAATAGATACTTCTCTTGTTTTTAAAAAATGTAAATAATCTTTCTTGTTTTTAAAAGTCATTCCGCCATGAATAATAAATATCTGAATTTTCTTTTCCATATTATCTATAAAAATGATTAAAGTTTATTAAGTTATCGAAAGGGGCTTTTTGTTTCATTAGTTTTTAGGCTTATTTCAAAATTGAATATAGCAAGCTATATACAAACTTATTGTTTTTTATATAAAATTAAATTAATTTAACTGAAGATAACTGTTTAATTATAAATGCTCTATAATTAAAACTCCAAATTTCCAATTTCCAATTACCGCGCTCACTGCTTAATCGGCATAATAATATATAAATAATCTTCATTTTTTCCCTTGCCCGCCGCAGCCCCGCTTGGCGCGGCAGAAACAGACGGCCTTAAAATGCAGGGCGTGTTTGAATCAATCACTTCAATTTTAATCATCTCGCTGTTAATATTATTCAAGCCGTCTAGTAAATAACGGTGGTTAATAACCATGCTATTGTCATCTCCTTTAACTTGAGCGTCTAATCCGGTAATATTCTCCCCTGTTTGGCCTGAAACCGAAGAAATAACCGCTTGGTTTTTACCGGCGGGAAAATCCAAATTAATATCGTTAATGCCGGTTTTGGAAAAAAGCGAAGCCACCTTAACCGCGCGAACTAATTCTGCTTTATTAATTTCAATATTAGTTTTAATATTTACTGGAATAATTTGCTTATAGTCCGGATATTGCCCTTCAATTAAGCGGGAAACCAGCTCAGTTGAGCCATGAGTAAATAAAATTTGGTTTTCCGATAAATAAAATTTAATTTCCATTATTTCGTTGCCAACCTCCCCGGCATCAGGTCCGCCGGATAAAATTCTGATCAGCTCTTGCAAGGTTTTGGCAGGCACTATAATGTTTTTATCCTCTTCGCTATTGGTTTTTATGTTTATTTTTTTCTCTGCCAAGCGATAACTGTCAGTGGCCGCCATAGTTAAATTATTATTAGTAAAAGAAAACAAAACACCTGACAACTCCATTCTAGCTTCGCTTGTTGACACAGCAAAAATTACCTGGCTTAACGCCTGTTTAAATTCATTAATTTGGGCGCTATAATATATTTTTTTATCTACCTTTGGAATCAACGGGTATTCTTCGGCTGACTGGCCATTAATTTTTGTTTTATAATTTTCACAATTCATTAATAAGTCGTTTTCTTTCTGTTCTACGCTTACTTTTTTATTTGGCAATAATCCAATATAATCAGAAATTATTTTTGCGTCCACGGTAAAACTGCCTTCTTTTTCCACCTTGCCCCTAATGGTGCTAATTATTCCTATTTCCAGATTAGTCGTAATTAGTTTTATGCCTCCTGTTTCGGTTTTTATTAAAACATTGTTAAGTATCGGCAAGTTTACGTTTTTGCCTGTTATGTGGCTTACCGTAAAGAGTCCGAATTTAAAATTTTCTTGAAGTGTGGTTATTTTCATATTCTTTTATTTTATTATTTTATTAATTAAATATTATAATAATAGTAATAATAAACATGTTAATAAGTTGAAAATTAATTAAATTTTGGTTACCTTACGGAAAAAAACAGGGCAGTTGGTTGTGTGTTTTATTGTAGATAAATAAAGTTATATTGTTTATTAAAAGTGCTTAACAAAAAATAATTAATATTTATTAACAAATAGTGGTTGGGAAATAACATCTTATCAACTTTATTATCAACAACTGTCGCAAACAAGCTGTTTAATAGAATTTATATTTTGTTTTGTTTTTTCGTTGTTTTTTATTTCTTTGTTTATTTTATTATAGGCATGCATGGCGGTGGTGTGGTCGCGGCCTCCTAATTCTTGCCCAATGGTTGGGTATGAGGTATTTATTTCTTTGCGCATTAAAAACATTGCGATTTGGCGCGGGATAACCAATTCTTTTTTGCGGCTTTTGCCGACAAGATCTTTTATATTAATGTCATAGTATTTTGACACGGCGTCAATAACAATTTTTGGAGTAGCCGATTTAGACTGAAAGCCGGACATAATACCAGATAAAATATTTTTAGTGGCCTCAATTGTCGGCTGAGAATTATTAAATTCATAATAAGCGATTAAGCGATTTAAAGCTCCCTCTAATTCTCTTATATTATTTTGTACATTATCAGCAATATAAGTTAAAATCTTTTCTTCTATTTTATAATTTTTTTCCTTGCATCTAGCCCCGAGTATGGCTATTCTGGTTTCTAAATCAGGATATATTATATCAGCTATCATTCCCCACTCAAAGCGCGAAAGCAGCCTTTTTTCCAGCGCAGGTATTGCCTTAGGAGGCCTATCTGAAGAAATAATAATTTGTTTATTAGTTTGATGCAGTTCATTAAAAGTATGAAAAAATTCTTCTTGAGTTCCATCTTTGCCTCCCATAAAATGGATATCATCAATCAATAATAAATCAACATTGCGATAAAGGTCCTTAAAGTCTTTAGCGCGGCCGCTGCGGACCGCATGGATGTAATCATTAGTGAATTTTTCGCAAGTTACATAAAGGATTTTATCTGTTTTTTTAGATATTTCATAGCCAACGGCTTGCAGGAGATGAGTTTTTCCCAAACCAACTCCGCCATAAATAAAAAGCGGATTATAGGCGCGGCCTGGATTAGCGATTACGGCGCGGCAAGCGGCATGCGCCAATTCATTGCCCTTGCCCACGACAAAATTATCAAAAGTATAGCGCGCGTTTAAGCCAAAGCGGTTAACAGCAACCGGTTTATCAGTAAAATTATCATTTTTTTTAATTTTAATCTTTTTTAGCAAGTCGTTAATAGCGCCTGTTTTTTTTACTTCAACTTTATAAAAGATTTCTTTAATTTTTTCTCCAGTTACATTTTGAAAGGCGCGAGCTATTTCGGCGTGGTATTTATTTTCCAGCCATGCCTTAGTAAATGTGTTAGGGACGCAAACAACAATTTTACCGTCTTGGTTAGAGGAAATATATGTGTTTTTAAACCATGTGGTGAAATTAGCCTTAGATAAATTAAGCTCAATTTCGCCTAAGACCGCTTGCCAAAGTTGTTCATTGTTCATATTGATGTAGTTAATTAGCTGCTTAGTTAATCGGTTAAGTAGTTATTCAGTTTTAAAAATTAAACTCATTAACTGTTTAACTGATTAACCAATTAACCATAGATCAATTTTACAAAATAATTTTTAAAAAGTCAAAGTTAACTGATTATAACTATAACAGTTAATTTATAATAATAAAATATCCGTTAATGTTTATAAGCTGTTAATAAAAAGTGGAAAATTTTTTTGATTTTTTATGGATTTTATCAGCTGCTAATTATTGACCAATTATTAAAGAGGTGCTATGCTTTTTATTAAGATAACTAATTAGAAAATAGAGAACACCCGCCCGCTTTGCGCCACAAGGCAGTCGGGCGGGTTTGCTTTCTGCTTTCTGTTCAATTATGCCAAAGAGAACATATCAGCCAAATGTGAGGCGCGCTAAAAAAAAGCATGGTTTTAGAAAAAGAATGCAAACTAAAGCCGGATGCAATATAATTAAGCGGCGAAAGGCTAAGGGGAAAAAGAAATTAACAAAATAATTTTTAGTTAATCCGTTTCTCAGTTGATCAGTTGAGCAGTTGTTTATTTTTAACCGCGCAACTGATTAACCGATTAACTAAAATATGTTAAATAAAATTAACCGCTTAACCAAAGACAAAGATTTTAATAATGCTTGGAAGCGCGGCCAAGCTAGTTTTGATAAAATTATCGGTGTAAAAATAGCGGCTAACAAACAGAGCAATAGCCGCTTTGGCATTTTAGTCAGTGTTAAAATCAGTAAAAAAGCTGTTGAGCGCAATAAAATCAAAAGACAAATCAGGGAAATAATAAGATTGTGGCTGGGCGGAATTAAACCAGGATATGATGTGGTAATTATAACTTTGCCGGCTGTTTTAGATAAGAGTTATGATGAGATTAATAAATCTATTAATAGGCATTTTAAGAAATTGGGGCTATTAAATTAGATAGACGGTGAATAGACAAATAGGGGGGTATAATTGAAAATGCAAACCACATAATGATTGATTAATTTCAAATGTCAATCCGCTCCGCCAGCTGGCGGATTGATGTTTTAATATGCTAATACACTATCCCCGCTATATAGTTATAAAAATATTAAAATTATACCAGTGTACTCTGTCTTTTGACCATGGTATATTTAAGATTTTGTTTCCATTTGGTTATTGCCGTTTTCGGCCGACTTGTTCCGAGTACGCCATTCAGGCAGTAGAAAAATATGGCATAATAAAAGGCGGGTTAAAAGCCCTGTGGCGGGTGATGCGCTGTAACCCATGGAATAAGGGAGGATGGGATCCTGTTAAGTAGAAATTTGAAGTTTGAAATTGGGAATTTGTAAATGATACAATAAGACAGATAAAGTAATATAACAAATTTCTAATTTCTAATTTCTAATTTCTAATAACGATGTTTCAAACATTTTTTTATCAGCCAATATTAAATTTAGTGGTTTTTCTTTATAATATCGTGCCAGGCCATGATTTGGGCATAGCTATTATTTTATTGACTATTATTATTAAGTTATTGCTTTTGCCGCTTTCCAAGCAATCCTTAAAGTCGCAAAAAGCCCTGCAGGACCTGCAGCCCAAGATTGAAGAGATTAAAAGAAAATATAAAGACAAGAAAGAAGAAATGGGCAGGGCCATGATGTGGCTGTATAAAGAAAACAAGGTTAATCCTTTTTCGTCCTGTCTGCCGCTGATTATTCAACTGCCGTTTTTATGGGCAGTGTTTCGGGTGTTCAGAGACGGATTTAATAATGGCTCATTGGATTTGGTTTATTCTTTTATAGCCAAGCCGGAAACAATTAACATGATCTCTTTTGGCTTTATTGATTTGGCGGCGCGAAATATTCCAATAGCGATTTTAGCCGGTTTGGCCCAGTTTTGGCAGACAAAGATGATGATGGCTAAGCGGCCGGCGATTAAATCACCCGGAGCTAAAGACGAGGATATGATGGCGATAATGAATAAGCAGATGCTGTATTTTATGCCGGTCTTAACGGTTTTTATCAGCATGTCTTTTCCCGGCGGTTTGGCTTTATATTGGCTGGTTACTACTTTATTAACCGGTCTTCAGCAGTTGTATTTGTTTAAACAGCAGGATGCGGATAAAGGCGGAGGCGTTATTGAGGGGGAAGTGGTTAAACAGAAAGAGAAGTTCTAAATATAAAATATTTTTTGCAGCGCGTTTGTAAAGAGAAATTTTAATAAAATTTTTAACTGATTTTAGTTAAAAAAATAACAAGTTCGCATATAACTTCAGGCCGTCTAAAAACTAAAAAAAATTTCTAAACCAAAAAATATTTCAGCCGAAAGAGGCCCATTCGCCTCCTATGCCGGCGCTCCCTGCCTTATTAAAATATCAAATTGCTGTTTATTCTCTTTA
>JAYEOU010000141.1:0-32955 GCA_034723335.1 Patescibacteria group bacterium | reverse complement strand
TAAGTTTAAATAGATTTAAAGTTAATGACTTTCTATGCTATTTTTAACTTCAATTTTATACTAATTTTAGTAAAAATTTTGTTTAACTATTAAAAAATCAGCAACCATTTTTGACCATTAAACCATTTTTTAAAATTATTTCAGGCCGAATTATTAAAACAGTAAATTTATATAAAAAATTAAATAACACAGAAAGCAGCAAGCCGTCGCCTGTTATCTGCTGTCTGTTAACTACAACATGCAAGTACAAAAAAAAGATTTAGCCAAATCACAAATTGAATTAACAATAGAATTATCAGCTGAAGAATTTAAGCCGTATATTAAAAGCGGCGCGGAAAAAATTTCCAGCGGCCTTAAAATTAAGGGATTTCGGCCAGGTAAAATTCCTTATGATATTTTAAAACAGAAAATTAGCGAGATGACTATTTTAGAAGAAGCGGCGCGAATTGCCATCAATAAAACTCTTGAAAGCGCGATTCGCAATAATGTGGCTGGCCAGCCGGTTGGCCAGCCGCAGGTGAATATTGTTAAATTAGCGCCGGATAATCCAATGGAGTATAAGGCGGTTTTGGCATTATTGCCTGACACGCAGCTTGGAGATTATAAAAACGCTAAAGTCAAGCAGGAAAAAGCGGAAGTCAAAGATGAAGAAGCGGATAAAATGATTGAACAGCTGATGGAAATGCGGGTTAAAGAAACTATTGCGGACAGGGAAGTTGAAAACGGCGATAAAGTGATTGTTGATACAGAAATATTTTTAGATAAAGTTCCGGTTGAAGGCGGACAGGGCAAAGACACGGGTGTCATAGTCGGCAAAGGATATATTGTGCCCGGGTTTGGCAAAAAATTAATTGGCGCTAAAAAAGGCGATGTCCGCGAGTTCAGCTTGCCTTATCCTAAAGATCATCATCAGCAAAATTTAGCCGGCAAATTAGCGGAATTTAAAGTAACGGTTAAAGAAATTTATCAGCGGGAATTGCCGGAAGTCAATCGTGAATTTGTGAAAAATTTTGGTTTTAACAGCGTCGGACAATTTAAAGAAAATATTAAAAAAAGTTTAATTTTTGAAAAACAGCAGAAAGCGGAGCAAAAGGCGGAATTAGAAATGCTTGATAAAATTATAGCTAAAACTAAGTTTAGCGATATTCCAGAAATTTTAGTTAATAATGAAGCGCAAACCATGATGGCTGAACTTGAAGCAAGCGTGGCCAAGCATGGCGGCAAGTTTGATGATTATTTAAGCCATCTTAAAAAAACTAAGGAGCAGTTAACTCTTGACATGCTGCCTGAGGCGGTTAAGCGCGTAAAAACTTCTTTGTTAATCCGTGAAATTGCTCAAGCGGAAAAAATTAAAGTTGATGATAGGGAAGTGGAAAAGGAATTGGAACGATTATTAAAACAATACAAAAATGAAAAAGACGACATAAAAGAAAAAATTAAGTCGCTTGCTTATAAAGAATATACAAAAAATTTGCTGAATGGCCGCAAGGTAATTGAAAAGTTAAAGGAATGGAATGTTAGTAAGTGAGAAGTGAGAAGAAGGCGAGAATAATAAATGAAGGCGAGGATTGCAATCCTCGCCTTCATTGATTATTTTATTCCATTTATTCGGATATCGGCGCATTATTTTATCCCAATATTCTTTTTGACTTTTTTTAATGTTTCTTCTGCTATCGGTCTTACTTTTTCCGCGCTATCTTTTAATATTTCCCTAACTTCATGATCACTAAAACTGTTAAACTTTTTTTGGAAGCTTGTTAAGAATTTTTCAATTACTTCGGCCAGATCTTTTTTAAAATCATTATACCCCTTGCCTTGATATTTTGTTTCTAATTTTTTAATGTTTTGGCCCGACAGCAATGAATAAATAGTTAGTAAATTTGAAATAGCAGGCTTGTTATTTTGATCAAATATAATTTCTTTTCCAGAATCAGTTACTGCCCGCATTATTTTTTTCTTTGCAATGTCCGGTTTATCAGTTAGGGCAATATAATTAGACGCGCTATCCGCGCTTTTGCTCATTTTTTTATTTGGATCATCCAGCCCCATAATCCGCGCGCTTTCTGTTTTAATTTTTACTTCGGGGATTTTAAAAATATTTCCAAACTGCTGATTAAATCTTCTTGCAAGAGTGCGGCATAATTCAACATGCTGGGCTTGATCCTCGCCAACAGGGACTAAATCAGTATTATAAAGCAAAATGTCAGCAGCCATTAAAACAGGGTAATCATACAAGCCAACACCAGCAGTTTCTTTTTTGCCGGTTGATTTTTCTTTAAATTGCGTCATTTTATTTAAGTCTGAAATTCTGGCAATGCAATTTAATATCCAAGCCAGTTCGGTATGAGCGCTAATGCCAGACTGCTGGAAAATAATTGATTTTTTTGGATTAATGCCGGAAGCTAAATAAATTTTAACCGTATCTAAAATCTGTTTGTTTAATTTTTTTGGCTCCTGTTTGGTTGTGATAGCATGATAATCAACCACGCAAAAAATACAGTTATATTGATCCTGCATTTTCACCCATTGTAAAATAGCGCCGAGATAATTGCCTATATGCAAAGTTCCGCTTGGCTGAATTCCTGAAAAAATTGTTTTTCCTTGTCTCGCCTGATTAAGGCGGATTTTTTGATTATCCATGTTTTTATTAGACTTGTCGCGTAATTAGTCTGGTAACGACCCCAGTTATCCAACGGGGTAAAAATTTTCAAATTTTGAGTTATAATTTTTCAAACAATTTTTGAGGTTTAGCCTAAGCTAAGCTAAAAAAATTTTTGGAAAATTTGACCAATCCGCCAGCTGGCGGAGCAGTAAAAAATAATTACGCGACAAGTCTATTATAGATGTATTTTTAAAATATGTAAAATTTGATGGTTAGAAAACCGGATCATAATTCCAAGTTACAATTAACTTTTAATTTTTGCCATGGCGTAAAATTTTTCCGTATAGCATAATAATAGCCCGCGGTTGCCACCATGGCCGCGTTATCAGTAGTGTATTTTAGGCATGGAACATGGAACATGGAACATGGAACAAATTTTTTTACAGCTTGTTCAAACTGTAAACGGAGCTCTTCATTGGCAGATACTCCTCCTGTAAGCATTATAGTTTTAATTTTATATTTTTTAGCGGCTTTAATAGTTTTACGGACTAGAACATCAATTATTGCCTGTTGGAATTCGTAACAGTAATTTGTAATTTGTAACTTGTAATTTGGATTTTTTTGAATTTCGTACAGTAATGCAGTTTTAAGGCCGGAAAATGAAAAATCATAATTTTTAGAATTTATCATTGGACGCGGCAATTTAATATTATTTTTGTAATTTGTGATTTGATATTTGGAATTTGTTTGTAATTTGTGATTTGATATTTGGAATTTGTCAGCGCAAGCTGATATGGCTGGTCCTCCGGGATATCCTAAGCCAAGCAATCTCGCCGCTTTATCAAACGCTTCTCCAGCCGCGTCGTCCCTGGTTTCACCAATAGTTTTATACTTTTTATGTTCTTTCATTAAGACCAGCATTGTATGCCCGCCTGACGCCGTTAAAATTAATGCCGGAAATTTAATGTTTGGAACTTTTAGCTGGTGTTTATTGGCAATAAAATTGGCATAGATGTGCCCTTCAATGTGGTTAATCGCTATGGCAGGAATCTGCCATACATACGACAGAACTTTAGCTGTTTCTATGCCAACCTGCAAAGATGTTATTAAGCCGGGACCAATTGTTACGGCAATAGCATTTATTTTTTTAGGCGCTTCTTTTCGTTTTATGCCAGCTTTTTTAAGTGCTTTATTAATTACAGGCAAAATTTGCAGAACATGCTCGCGCGCCGCCGCTTCAGGCACCACGCCGCCGTATTTTTTATGGATATTTATTTGCGATGAAACAATATTTGACCGTACGAATACTATATTTTGCGTACCAGCGCTTTTGCCTTCCACAATTGCCGCCGCTGTTTCATCACAGCTTGTTTCAATGCCCAGAATTAACATATTGACTAAACTCAATAAATTATTTATACTATCTTTAGTATTAACATACTTTTATAAAATTTTCAATCCGCCAGCTGGCGGATTAAAAATTAAAAATTTGATAAGGTCCCTTCGTCTAATGGTTAGGACATCAGGTTTTCATCCTGAAAACAGGGGTTCGATTCCCCTAGGGACTACTAACAAAAGTTTTATTTAACACGCTATTTTTAATTTAGTTAAAAGATTTTTAGAATATATATAAACCTATAAATAAGAATAATCCCAATTTTTTGGGATTATTCTTATTTTGACTTTTTATTTTATTAGATTTGCCGCGTAATTATTTTTTATTGCTCCGCCAGCTGGCGGATTGGTCAAATTTTCCAAAAATTTTTTCAGCTTAGCTTAGGCTAAACCTCAAAAATTGTTTGAAAAATTATAACTCAAAATTTGAAAATTTTTACCCCGTTGGATAACTGGGGTCGTTACAAAACTAATTACGCGACAAGTCTATTTTAATCGCTTCTTAAACCAATCAACCCATGGAATTTTTGCCGGATTAACGCCATTAAGCATGCCCAAGTAATATGTTATCCAAACGCCTATTTGCAGCATTTCAAACGCTTGAGTTAATTTTGCGCCGCCTTGCAATTTATGTCCAATAACCTCTATATTATTTTTTTCCACCACTTGTTTTGTTAATTCACCGCGTTTTTGTATTCGCGGATGGTAAAGATCAGAGTCAAAGAAAACAAATACCAAAGCTTTTTTATTGCTAACCGGATATGCCAGCCCTTCCATTGCAAAATGATTTAACTCAGGCAAAGTCAGATAATTAGGGAGATGCTTGCTATTCTCGCTCATTTGATTGCGCAATGCCTTAACATTGCCTGTTAAAAATTCAGCCGCTATCAAGGTTGTTGTTTTGTTATATAATTTTATAGCTATTTGTTTGGCTTTATTGTTCTTGGTTTTTACTTGTTGGCTTAATTCGCGATTCCAGATTTTTAAGCTGGCGATAATATTTTCTATTTCCTGAACTTTGATTTTAAACAGCCCTGCTTTGGCTAACAGGACAGCTGTGCCGGAAAAGGTATAGCCTAAGCCCAGGCGGGGCTGGTCTGACGGATTATATTTTGGCTTAAAAATGTATCCGGGAATATTATCCTTGATCATTAGCTTTTCAAGCTTTCCTTTGCCATGAGAAGTAATCGCCGCTATTTTTGCTCCGCGTTTTTTTGCTTTTTTGTATGCGCTTAACGGCTCTTCAGTATTTCCTGAATAAGATGAAATAATATAAAGAGTATTAGCGTTAATATGCGCCGGCACTTCATAGCCGGGCTCAATGCTAATCGGCGCTTTAATTTGATCCGCAAAAGCGTGTTTAATAATCCTGGCGCCAATATTGGATCCGCCCATGCCGTTAATTACAACTTGTGTTATGCGGCTGTATTCCCGCGGAAGCTTAATTAAGCGGGCGTCTTCCAAAACTTGTTGCGTCTGATCAGGCAAAAGCGAGATTGATTCAGCCACTTGGCCAGTATCCAATTGTTTAATTTTATTAAGATTATCTAAATTCATCATGTATTTAATATAGCATATAGCTTAAACTGTCGCAATGCTATTTTGCATAACGCGTAACGCGTAACGCATAATGCGTAACGCATAACTCGTGACTGCCTTTACTTTTTTAAGTTTTTTTGATAATATAAAAATATATTAAGCGCTCAAAAGATGAGTGATTTTTAATGTTTGGAATATCGCGAATTTATGCGAATAAAGAACGAATAATCGCGAATTTTAATATGTCAAGAGTTACAACTAAAACAAGGGTAATGAGCAAAAAGAGGGCTGTTAAAAAATTTAAAAAAGCGCAGTTGCCAGTGAGGATTAGAAAACAGACCCGCCCGACTGCCTTGCGGCACAAGGCGGGCGTGGAAACAGAAAGCATACCCGCCAATGTTACGCCCTCCGTTAAAACTACGGAAGTTAAAAAAGCTATGGAGGGCAGGCATATTGATCCTAAAAAAATAGAACGCGATAAAAGGTTAATGATGTGGGCAGGAGTTGTTTTTTTTATGGTTTTAATATGCAGTGTTTGGATTTTTAACCTTAAAAATGTTTTTAGAATAAATCAAATTAAGAATACTAATAGTTCTGCTGTTGAAGAATGGGATAAAATAGCAGATGAATTTGGCAAGAGCTGGGCAAAAGTCAAGCAAGGCATGAATGAACTAAATAATGAGGCAACGGAGTCAGACAAAGATATTTTTAATGGAATTGCTACAACCACTGATGGCGCGGTTTTATCTGAAGGTGATGAAATAGAGGAGTTAAAGAAGAGACTGGAGGAATTGGAAAGTAAAATATACATTAATATACATTGATATACATTGATATTTACTCGCTTTGCTCGCGATATTAGCTCGCTTTGCTCGCGATATACATTGATATACATTGATATACATTGATATACATTGATATACATTGATATACATTGATATACATTGATATACATTGATATACATTGATATACATTGATATACATTGATATACATTGATATATTAACACAGGTATGGCAAAGAAAAAAATAAACAAATCTAAAAAACCAATAAAAACACCGGCCAAAAAGCCGGTAAAGAAAGCCGTGGTTAAAAAAGCGGTTGAAAGGCTTGCTGTTAAAAAAATTATTGGCAAGAAGCAGGTGATTAAAAAAGCTGTTAAGCCGGTTAAGAAAGAAAAATCAGCGAAAAAGGATTTATTCCCCGCAGTTCCGCGAGATGGCGGGACAAAAAAAGAGGATGCTATAGCGCGAGATGATATAGCCGTAAGCTCTAAACCAAAAAATAAACAAACAGTTCAAGAAGAAAAAAACGGAGCCAAACAGCCGATCAATGGCAAACAAAAAACCGAATACGGCTTGGTTGAGCCACAGCCAATTATTAAAGAAATGCGCAAGTCATACTTAGATTATGCCATGAGCGTGATTGTTTCGCGTGCCTTGCCTGACGCGCGGGACGGCTTAAAGCCGGTGCACAGGAGAATTTTATACGCTATGTGGAGCATTGGCTTGCGTTCAGGGGTAAAATTCAGAAAATCAGCCACAGTTGTTGGCGAGGTAATTGGAAAATATCATCCGCACGGCGATACAGCGATTTATGACTCTATGGTTAGAATGGCGCAGGATTTTGCCATGCGCTATACTTTAGTAAAGGGCCAGGGAAATTTTGGGTCAATGGACGGTGATCGCGCGGCCGCCATGAGATACACTGAAGCTAAAATGTCAGCGATTTCCGAGCAGTTGCTTTATGATATTGAAAAAAATACTGTTAATTTTATACCAAATTTTGACGGCTCGCACAAAGAGCCGCAAGTTTTGCCGGCCAAGCTGCCTAATTTATTGCTTAATGGCGCTATGGGAATAGCAGTTGGCATGGCGACTAATATTCCGCCTCATAATTTAAGAGAGCTGGTCCAGGGCATTATTCATTTAATTGATCATCCTGACGCGGTGGTTGAAGATTTAATGCAATTTATCAAAGGGCCTGATTTTCCGACCGGAGGCATAATTTACAACAATAAGGATATTTTGCAAACTTACGCAACAGGCAAGGCAGGCATTGTTATGCAGGGCAGAGCGGAAATTGTTGAAAGTAAAAATCGCGGATTTCAAATTATAGCGACTGCATTGCCGTATCAGATTAATAAAGCGGCTTTGGTGGAAAAAATAGCCGAGTTGGTAAAAAATAAAAAATTAGACGGCATTAAAGATTTGCGCGACGAGTCGGACAAAGACGGGGTGCGCGTAGTGATAGACTTAAAAAAAGACGCTTATCCAAAAAAAGTTCTGAACTATTTATATAAGCATACCCAATTGCAGGAAACTTTTCATGTTAATATGCTGGCTTTGGTCGACGGCATCCAGCCAAGAGTTTTAACTTTAAAAATGGCGCTTGAAGAATATATTAAGCACCGCGAGGAAGTTATTAAGTGGCGCACGCAATATGATTTAGACAAAGCTAAAGATCGGGCGCATATCCTGGCAGGGCTGATAATAGCGCTTAATAACATTGACGCGGTAATAAAAATAATTAAAGCTTCCCGCGACCGCGAAGAGGCGAAAATTAATTTAATAAAAAAATTCAAACTTACTGAGCGCCAGTCCGTTGCTATTTTGGAAATGAAATTAGCGGTTTTAGCTAATTTGGAAAGCAAAAAAATTAAAGATGAATTAAAAGAAAAGCGCGAGCTGATTAAAGAATTAACAGGTATTTTAGAGTCTAAAGCTAAAATAAAAGGGATTATTAAACAGGAATTGCAGGAGCTTGCAGACAAGCATGGCGATGAGCGCAAAACGCAAATCGTGGCGCATGGAGTTAAGGATTTTAGCGCTGAAGATTTAGTGCCTAATGAGAAAACAATAGTAGTGATGACGCGCGACGGCTATATTAAGCGCTTGCCGCCAGACACTTTTAAGGTGCAGGGCCGGGGCGGCAAAGGCGTAATAGGCTTGTCCACTAAAGAAGAAGATATGGTTGAATTTATGTTTACTACCATGGCCCATACTGACATTCTATTTTTTACCACCCGGGGCAGAGTTTTTCAGCTAAAAGCTTATGAAGTTCCCCAAACAACAAGAACTGCCAAAGGCCAGGCAATTGTTAATTTTCTTCAGCTTACCGGAAGCGAGCAGGTAACTTCAATTTTGCCGTTAGATAAGATTGCTAAAAGCAAATATTTATTCTTCGCCACTGAAAAAGGGCTGGTTAAGAAAGTAAAAATTGAAGCTTTTGGCAATGTGTGGCGTTCCGGCCTAATTGCCGTGAAAATAAAAGATGACGATAAACTAATTTGGGCCAAGCCAACCCGGGGTTCTAACCATATTCAGTTAATTACAGCCAATGGCCAGGCAATCCGCTTTAAAGAAGCCGATATTCGCGATATGGGCCGTGGCGCGGCAGGGGTTCGCGGGATCCGCCTTAAAAAAGACGACGCGATTGTGGGTATGGGGGTTATAAAAACAGATAAAGACAGAGTAAAAAAGTATCAGGTTTTAACTATTATGGAACAAGGCTTTGGCAAGCGCACCGCCTTAGGATTATACAAAGTGCAGGGCAGGGGCGGTTCAGGCCTAAAAACAGCTAAAGTAACAGCCAAGACAGGTAAACTGATAAATGCTTATGTGGTTAATACTGAAACCATGAAAGATAAAGACTTGATCGTGATTTCACAAAAGGGCCAGGTAATCAGATTGCCGTTTAAATCTGTTAACCAGACAGGACGGGATACGCAGGGAGTAAAATTAATGCGGTTTAAGGAGGATGATGATAAGGTGGCGTGTGTTACTTGGACGTAGGGAAAGTAGAAGTGAGAATTTAAAACAAATAACCGCCTTGGTTGCCGGGGCGGTTTTTGGTTTTGTTGGCTTTTTGTTTATTAAAATAATCCCCTTATTTAGTGCAAACAAGGGGATTATTTTATTAGACTTGTCGCGTAATTAACATGCTTTTTTATTTACAAAAAATTATTTTTTATATTTTCGTTTAAATTTTCCTTTTTTCATCCGAAATGCCAAGCGTTTATCTTTATGTTGCATCGGAACTCCGATTATTTCTCCGCAAACACATTTTAAATTATCCATATCTTTTATATTGTTCGCTTCATTTTTTATCCGCGAATATTTTTCCGGCTTAATTATTCTGTTTAGATAACACCGCATCAATTCTCCATGCCCGTCTTTTTGATATGAAAAAAGGAAATTTCCGCATTTAGCGCACTGAATATTAATTATCTTGGCCGCCCCATTTCTTTTTTTATAATACCTGTCATTTTTAATTTTAATTTTCATATTACCGCTAAACAGAAAAATTTATTTTTTCATTATAAATAAATATTTAAAGCCTCTCAAATAGAAATTAAACTGCCTTGCTCTGTTATGCCAAACTCCAGTGTTTGAGGTTTGGTTATGACGAGTTAGGCAAATTATATCCATTGGTTCAAAATATTTTTCCAATCTTTGCCAGATGAGAAATCCTGTTGGTGTAAATTTTCTTTTTATCCATTGGTCGGCGATAACCCAACCCATTGCTTTGTTTGGTTTTAGTATTCTGTAAATCTCACTGGCAGTTTTTTCTAATTCGTCATAAAAATTTTCGTCCTCGCAAGAAATCTTACCAATACATTTTTCCTTGCCAGAATATTTTATATTGTCAGAATAAGGCGAATCAATAAAAACAAAATCAACGCTATTGTCTTGAAGCGGAATTTTCCGAGAATCATTTTTTATAACATCTGGTCTTACAATATTAAGATCATAACCGATTACTTTTCTGTTTAATTCATTGGCGACATCAATGGTCGTTCCGCTTCCACACATCGGGTCAACTACTAAATCGCCCTCTTTTGTATATCGTTGCAGTAAATTCCAAATTACAGACGCAGGAGTAACGCCATTATATTTATTATTCCCGTGCAACTTATCGCCATAATTCTGCCTCGGAAAATCCCAAAGAGTTGTTGATTCTATTTGCATATTAGTTATATCCATTTTCAAATTTTTCGGTTAAATTATCTTGTTTTGTACCATATTCCACTGGATTGATTAATTTTCCATTCAAAAAACTATCATATTCAAAACTATTAACAATCCACCTCCACTGTTTCTTGCCATTTATTATACACTCAACGGCTTGTAAAATGACACCGTTAGAAAAAATTGTAGTTTTAATATTTTTCATATTAGTAGCTTTTTTAAATCTTCAATAAATTTATCAAACATTTTTACTTTGTCGCTTTCCTCAATATCCGTCTTGCTTAAAACATAACTTCCGTCTGTGTCTATTTCTACAATTGCCCGACCTTTTTTGGCTGGACTTTTTATCGTCAGCGTTCCATCTTCGTCAGGCGTTACAAAATAAACCTTAATATGTTTTGTCGCTTCGTCAGAAGCAAGTTTAATTTTCCAATATCCTGTTTGCGCTATTCTTTCTCGCAAAGTTACCTTGCTTGAAAGCACAGCTACGACATTACTTGTTTTTGGATCATAAATAATAATATCAACATCAGGAAGATGAGAGCCAAACTCGCCATAATCAACTAAAAGATTTCTTTTAACTAAACTTAATTCTTTTGATAAATTCGCGCCATTTGTTTTTTCTAATTTATTGCCGTCTAAAACCTCTAAATCTAATCCATTGATCACATCTTTTAAAATATAAATAATAATTTTTTCTAAATTTTTTCCTTTAAATGCTCTCCATGATTGTTCGTGGTCAGGCGTTCCTCCTTTTTGAATTTTTTCTTGAGCTGTTTTACTTTTCAAAAAACTTTTTTTATGCAACGGTTTTGCTTCCTCAAAAACTTTGCTTAAATATTTGTAAGCATCATCGCCATATTTTTCTTTATACTTATCATAAATCAATAATAAATTCTTGATAGTAAAAAAATTTTTCGCTTTTTTTATTATTTTTCTTTTGGTGGTCATATTTTTTTCATTATTAAAATATACTCTGTTGGATAAACTTGTATATTATTTTTATTAGTTAATTTTGCAAATCTGCCTGTTTTTTTGTCTCTTGTTGACGGCAAATTTTTTGACGGAATTTCTCTTTTAATAATATCATCAATCTTAAATCCTAAATTCTGCATCTGCTCAGTAAAAACTTCCGCGTTTAAAATTTCCACTCCCTTTAAACTTGTATTTCCAATCACAATACAAGCCCTGCCATTCTTTTTTAACATTCTTTTCATTTCCTTAAAGCACTGGTTAATCTCGCTAAAATAAATAGCAACCTCTTTTGCTAATTTTTTATTTTTTTGCTCTAAATCTTTTTTTATATTTTCCGCAATCTCGCTATTTAATATTATCTCTTTTACTCCGTTATGCGAAGTGCCGATAAACCTTTTTCTAAAATCGCTTAAATTATCTGCGTATTTAAACCATAAGGCAGAAAGCTGGTGCAAATCAGCATACTCATAAGAAGTAACATAAGGCGGAGATGTAACAATTAAACTTACGGAATTATTTTTTGTTGGTATTTTTCTAGCGTCAGCGCAATAAATTTTACATGAAGTTTTTAAAAATCCTCGCTCTTTTAAAATATTATAAAAATCAAAATTGCCCCGTAGCATTGCTCTAATCTGGCGCGCAAAAACTGCAAATGGATCTGCCGGCTCTTTGCTAAAATCCCTTGTCGGTTTATTGCTTTTTTGAAGCCAAATTGAACAATTTTTAAGAATATTAGAAAAACCGCAATAAAAAAAATCTCGCGCATCTTTATTTTTTATCTTTGAAATTTCAGAAAAAAGAAAAGCAAGTTTTCTTTTTTCTTCCTGCTTAAACCAATAATCAATTCTTTCATGTTCAGGCGTTTTAACTCTCGTACTTTTATTAAAGAAATCAATTTTTTCTTTTATCTTTAGAAATTGCTCCTCTAATTCGGCTGGTTTAATCGGTGTTTTTTTTGCCTTTGTTATTAAAGTAGCAACAGGATTTATATCTACTCCGACAGAACGCCTGCCTATAACCTTTGCTTCAGCTAAAGTCGTGCCGCATCCTCCAAAAGGATCAACAATTAAATCACCCTCTTTGGTATATTTCTCAGATAACCGAGAAACAATTTGAGGAATAAATTTTGCCGGATAGCGATGGTAGCCGTGTGTAAGATATGATGTTTCTTTCCGCGTTTTATCAGCAAAAGCCCAAGACGGGTCAATCTTGATTTTTGAAAATCGTTTCTTTATTGTGTCTGCTTTTGTCATATAATTGAATCATAACCCGGTATTTATTAAAAATGCTAATTGGATTGGAATTAATATTTATTTAATCATCCAATTCTATAACATCTTCGCGATCAATCCCTAATGCCTCTGCGATTGTTATAAAAAACAACCTTTCTTTCCTTAACTCATCGCAAAAATCGGATGAACATTTAATTTGAGCAGTGATTGTGTCCATGTAATTTTATAATTTAATTTTTAATTATTCTACTTGAAATTTGCCGGGCAACCAAAATAACAATTTATTTTATATTACAGCTTGCATAAGGTAAGATAACAAATTAAGATTATTTTTCTTATAGATATTTTACCATACTCCGCGACCAAAAATCAATCCCAAAGCCGAAAAATTCGCTTGCTTTAATTTATTAAAATAATCGCTAATTTGGAGCAAATTAGCGATTATTGAACAACGGGTTTATAAAAAGTGTTTATGTTTTTGCCAAATTTGATTAATTTTTCCTGTTTAACTAATTTGTGAAGATAATTTCTGGCCTGCGCATTCTTTACCCCTGTTAATCTTTCCACATCATCATTAACAACCTTTTGCGTTTTGAAAGCATATTCCATAATTTTATCTAAGTTTTCTTTTGCTTTTTGGCTTCGTTTTTGGTTAGCTTGCCTTCTTAGCTCGGTTAGCTTGTCGCGGAATTTAATTATAAAAGGCACTGTTGGCTTTACGGCTGGTTGCGCTGGCTTTGCTTGAGTAGGCGCGGCAAGCCCGTCTTGTTTTGGCGCGGCAAGTCCGCCTTTAGCCGGCGAAGCAGGCTGAGTTTTTGGCTGTTGGGCGATGGGCGCAGGAGCAGTAGGAGGAGTTTTTGAGGCTTGGCTTGGCGCTGATTCAGGAAGCAGGGACTTTGTTTCTGTTTTAGCTTGTTCTGTTTCATCCAATGGCTCTGGCTTTTCCGCTATTAATTTTTCCGCAGCTTCTGGCTGTTTTTCCTCTGTTGGTTTAGTTTTTTCCCGGGCTGGCCGCGATTCTGATTCAACACTTTGCTTTGGTCCTGCTTGCCTTGTCGGATAATTTTTTATATCCAATGGGGTTTCCGTTGCCGCTATTTTTTGCTCTGTTGGAACAGCTTCTTCTGTTATCTTCGATTCTGCCGGCGCAGGGATTTTTGTTGTTTTTACTTTTTTTGGAGCAGGCATTTCTTTTGGAGCAAGCGAGGCAGGCATTTCTGCCTTGCCGCCGCCATCCGCTGTAGGATTATTTTTTGTTTGAATTGTTTTGTTTTCTTCAGGCATATTTTAATTTTAGCAGATTTATAGGGATTTGAAAAATTTTGACATTTTTAAATAAGTTTGCTAAGGTTTTATTATTAATTATTTAACAAATTATTAATTCAAAAAACTATGAAAAAAGTAATTATTTTAGCTGTAGTTGTAATTATTTTAGCCATAGCCGGCTATGCTTATTCTGGGACTAAAGATAATAAAATTGTTTTAGCCCCGGAAGAAGCCCAAGCAAAAGTGGAGGGATTTATTAATAATAATTTAATGCAAGCAGGCAAGAAAGCAAGTATTAAAACAATTATTGATGAAGGGGATTTATATAAAGTAGTCGTGGACATTGGCAGCGGCAAAGACATTGATTCTTACATTACCAAAGACGGCAAAAAGTTTTTTCCGCAAGTGATGGACATTGAGGAAATTGAAAAAGCGACAGCGGAAAAAAATAATAATACTGCTGGCAACCAGCCGCCAGCAAGCGCTGTGTCTGTTAAACAAGACAAGCCAACCGTGGAAATTTTTGTAATGAGCCATTGCCCTTTTGGCACGCAGATTGAAAAAGGCGTTTTGCCTGTTTTAGAAATATTGGGACATAAGATTGATTTTCAGCTTAAATTTTGCGATTACGCCATGCATGATAAAAAAGAGCTTAATGAACAGCTTATACAGCATTGCATTCAAAAGGAGCAGTCTGGCAAGTTAATTAGTTACTTAAAATGTTTTCTTGAAAAAGGAGAGTCGGAAAGCTGTTTATCTAAAACAGGCATTAATAAAAACAAGTTAAGCAGTTGTGTTGTTGCAACTGACAGACAGTATAAAGTTACGGAAATGTATAATGATAAAACAACATGGAAAAGCGGACGATTTCCGCAATTTAATGTTGACAGCGGAGATAATAAAAAATACGGCATAGGAGGTTCTCCCGGCTTTGTAATTAATGGAGTTAAGATGGGAGAATCTTCGTGTAATTCTGATTCTGATTGTCATACTGGAGAAGTTTGCGTGAATGGAAGAAGCGGGAAAGTATGCTCTATGCCAAGAAATCCTGAATCTTTAAAACAAGCGATATGCGCCACTTTCAATAATCCACCAGACGAATGCAACGAAAATTTATCCGCTGACACCCCGACTCCGGGTTTTGGTTTTAGCGGCAGTAGCTCTAATTCTAGCGGCAGCTGTGAATAATAATTGTGAATGTATTGAAATATAGTAGAAATACAGTAGAGATATAATTGTATTTCTACTGTATTTCTATGTAGTAAGGCACAAATATTTATAAGATGCATAATATGAGTTAATAAGATTAATTTATGGCATTAATTTTTGACATAGAAACAATTGGCGCGGATTTTGACAAGCTGGATGAGACAACACAGCATAGCTTAACTCGCTGGATTAAGCGCGAAGCAGGAGATGATCAAGGCAAATATAATGTTATGCTGCAGGATTTGAAAGAGGGTTTGGGTTTTTCTCCATTGACAGGCGAGATAGTGGCGCTTGGAATTTTAGATGACGAACGCAATAAAGGAGTGGTTTATTATCAGTCGTTAGAACAGAAAGCAGAAGAATTCAGCCAAGACAATTTTATTTTTAAGCCAAGAACCGAAGCGGAAATATTAAAAGATTTTTGGCAAGGCGCCAAGCAATACAATGAATTTGTCAGTTTTAACGGCAGGTCTTTTGATGTGCCTTTTATGTTAATTAGATCAGCTGTTCATAAAATAAAACCGACCAAAGATTTAATGTCTAACCGTTATTTGCGCAGTCAATATTTTAACGCCAAGCATATTGATTTATTGGATCAGCTGTCTTTTTATGGCGCGGTCAGGCGCAAAGGCAATTTGCACTTGTATTGCAACGTGTTCGGCATCAAATCCCCAAAAGCAGAGGGTATTGCCGGCGATGATGTGGGACGGTTATTTAAAGAAAGAAAATATAAAGAAATCGCAGAGTATAATAGCTGGGATTTAACGGCAACCTGTGAATTATATAAGCGATGGCGGGATTATATTAAGATATGATTTCTAATTTTGTCATATTATCATATAGTTGAATTGGGCTTGTATTATTCTGTGATTTGTGTATAATAGAGAAACAATTAAATAAACGCCTATAATAAATTCTTTGGTTAGGCGGCCAAAGAGCTTCCCGTAATTGGAGGTTAAATGCTATTTTTTTATTAATATAGTATTTTTATGGCAACACAAAAAAACAATCAATCGTCAAGCAATGATTTTGCTGAATTATTAAAACATGATGATATTAAAATTCCCCAAATCGGCGATACTGTTACAGGAATTGTTTTATCAGCTTCAAAATCTGAAGTTAGATTAGATATTAACGGCGTAATTACCGGCGTTGTGCGCGGCCGCGAGCTTTATTATGAAGCGGAAGAATATGCTAATTTAAAACCCGGGGGCAAGATTGAAGCGACTGTTTTTGAAGAGGAAAATGAAAATGGGGAGCTGGAGCTGTCATTCAGGCATGCCGGCGAGCAAAAAGCATGGGATAATTTAATTAGCGCTTATGAAAATAAAAAAATCATTAAAGTTAAAGTCAGTAATGCCAATAAAGGCGGCTTGTTAGTCAGTTACGGACAGATTATCGGTTTTTTGCCGGTTTCCCAATTATCTCCGGATAATTATCCGCGGATTAGCGGCGGCGATAAAAGCAAAATTTTAACTAAATTAAAATCTTTTGTTAATAATGAGTTTGAAGTAAAAATTATAGCGTTGGACCAAAAAGAGGAAAGATTGGTTGTTAGCGAAAAAGAAGCTTGGCAAGAAAATAAAAAAGACATAATTAATAAATATAAAGTCGGCAGCGTGGTTAAAGGCAAGATTACCGCTATAACAAATTTTGGCGTTTTTATTAATTTTGCCGAAAATTTGGAGGGTTTAATTCATATTTCCGAACTTGCATGGCAGAGAATAGATAATCCCGCCAGCTTATTTAAGCGCGGCGACACTTTAAGCGCGGAAATTATTTCAATTGACGGCCCTAAGATTTTTTTGTCAGCTAAAAAATTAATTAAAGATCCGTGGCAAGATGCGGGGAAAAAATATAAAGAAGGGCAGGCCGTTGTCTGCGACATTCTTAAAGTCAACCCTTTTGGATTATTTGTTAAGTTAGATAAAGACATTCACGGCTTGGCTCATATAAGCCAGCTTAATTTAGCGCCTGACCAAAAAATTAACCAAATTTTTAAAGTTGGCGATAAGCAAAAATTTATTATTGCTTCAGTAGAGCCGGAGGAACATCGCTTGGGACTGGCGATCGGCAAGCGGCAAGCGGCAAGCGGAAGTAAAAGTTAAAAGTGATAAAGTTCATAAAGTTGAAAGCAAGCACAAGGAAGTTACTGAGGATAAGTCCGCCTGTGCTGCCCCTTTCGCTGACAGCCGTCGGCCAAAGCCTATGGCGTCGGAAGCTACGGAAGCCAAGAGAGCTGTGGCGGACAAGCAAAAAGATAAGAAAGATGAGGATGGAAAAGATATTTGCCTCGCCGATAAGCCAAGGCGGGCAAAAACAAAAAAATTATTCTCCGTTGCTAAGATTTTAGGTGTTAAAAAATCAGTTGCGCGCAAGCATGAAGATAAAGAAAAAGAAGCAGAAGAGAAAAAAAGTGAAGTTAGCAAAGAAGACAAAAAAGGCGATAAGGAAAATAAAAAGTAAAAAGACCATAGTAAAAAATATCCTCCGCTGTTTTTAGGAAGGATATTTTTGTTGGCTTAATGGTCAAAAATGGTTGCTGAAAATTGCGTTTTTATTGTAACATCAGCTATGAACTAACATTAAGTTTAAATAGATTTAAAGTTAATGACTTTCTATGCTATTTTTAACTTCAATTTTATACTAATTTTAGTAAAAATTTTGTTTAACTATTAAAAAATCAGCAACCATTTTTGACCATTAAACCTTTTTGTTTTATATAATTTGCCAAAATAATTATAATGTTATATAATTTTGATAATAGATATTTATTGATACTTGTTGATATTTGCGCTTCGCGCGATATTTATTGATATTAGACTTGTCGCGTAATTATTTTTTATTGCAATTTTCAAATTTTGGTCAAATTTTCCAAAAATTTTTTCAGCTTAGCTTAGGCTAAACCTCAAAAATTGTTTGAAAAATTATAACTCATCCCGCTCCTCGTGAGGGGCGGGACGTTACAAAACTAATTACGCGACAAGTCTATTAAATATCGCTCCGATCCCGCTTTAGCGGGAGAGGAGCTAATATCCACTAATATCTATAAATATCTGTTTTCTGAAAAATATGAAAAATTTGGTTAAAAATTTCTTAATATTTTTTATTGTTTTTTTAATGATTGCCGCTTTATTCAGCGCTTTTGGCGCGGGTAAACAAGAAAGCGACAGAGTTGGCATTGAAACATTGATTAATCAAATTAACAATGAGGAAGTGTATAGCATTATTATAGAAGGAGATGAATTAAAAGTGGCTTTAAAAGACAGCAGAGAAGAAACAATTAAGAAAGAAGTAGGCGAATCTTTGTCTGAATTATTAAATAATTTTGGCGTTGATTCGGCTAAAATCGCCGCTATTAAAATTGAGGTTAAAGAAGAATCAGGCATGGATTATTGGCTTACCGCTCTTTTGCCGTTTTTACTGCCTTTTTTAATAATCGGCGTTTTTATTTATTTAATGATGCGCGGGGTTCAGGGAGCTAACACCAGGGCAATGATGTTCGGCCAGTCCCAAGCCCGTGAAATCAGCAAGGATCGCAAGGATAAAGTTACTTTTCGCGATGTGGCAGGAGATAAAGAAGCCAAGGAAGAGTTGAAAGAAGTGGTTGAATTTTTACAGCATCCTAAAAAATTTATTGAATTAGGAGCGCGTATTCCCAAGGGCGTTTTGCTTTTAGGCGGCCCTGGTTGCGGCAAAACGCTTTTAGCCCGCGCCACGGCAGGTGAAGCCAATGTGCCTTTTTTTAGCATTTCCGGCTCGGAATTTGTAGAGATGTTTGTCGGGGTTGGAGCGAGCAGGGTCCGTGATTTATTTAAAAAAGCTAAAAAAAATACGCCTTGCATTATATTTATTGACGAATTAGACGCCGTGGGGCGCAAGCGCGGCGCCGGCTTGGGCGGTTCGCATGATGAGCGGGAACAGACTTTAAATCAGATTTTAGTGGAGATGGACGGCTTTGAGCCAAATACCAATGTGATTGTGATGGCGGCTACGAATCGTCCGGATGTTTTAGATACGGCATTGCTCAGGCCCGGCCGTTTTGATCGCCGCGTTACTTTAGACGCGCCGGATATTGCCGATCGGGAAGCGATTCTTAAAGTCCACGCGCGCAAAAAGCCGTTAGCCAAAGAAGTTAGTTTGCGCCGCGTTGCCGAGCGCACTCCTGGTTTTAGCGGAGCTGATTTGGCTAACCTGCTTAATGAAGCAGCTCTGTTAACCGCCCGGCGCAATAAAAAAATAATTGAAATGGATAAATTGTTAGAGTCAATTGAAAGAGTAATGTTAGGGCCTGAGCGCAAAAGCAGGGTTTTAACTGAAAAAGAAAAAAAGATTACCGCTTATCACGAAGCAGGGCATGCCTTGGTCGCCCATAATTTGCCGTGCACTGATCCTGTGCAGAAAATTTCTATTATCGCGCGCGGCCAGGCCGGCGGCTATACTTTAAAAATGCCGACTAAAGATAAGCATATGCATACTAAGGATGAATTTATTGAAGAAATTGCGGTTTTGTTAGCGGGGTATGTAGCAGAACAGGAAGTTTTTGGCGAGATTACAACCGGAGCCACTTCTGATTTGCGCCAAGCCACAAGTCTAGCCCGCAGATTAATTACTGATTTTGGCATGAGCGAAACTTTGGGTCCGCGAACTTTTGGCAGTAAAGATGAAATGATTTTTTTAGGCCGGGAAATTCATGAACAAAGGGATTATAGTGAAAGAATTGCTGAACAAATTGATAAGGAAATTTCTGATTTTATAAATAAAGCGGCTCATCAAGCCAAGGGCATTATTAAAGCAAAACGCAAAGATTTAGAAAAAATAGTTGAAGTGTTGCTCAAGAAGGAGACTATAGAGAGAGAGGAATTTGAGAAAATAGTGGGGGAGAAGGGTTGTATAACGCATAACGCATAACGCATAACGCATAACGTGGAACATGGAACTTATAAAATCCGCCAGCTGGCCCCGCCGCTCGCGAGTAGCGGGGCTGACGGACTTAATTCTTAATTCTTGACCATTCGCGTTTTATTCGCGATTTTAAGGAGGAAACTATATGCAATTATATAGCAACATTTTAAAACAGGGCTTAAAAATTACTTGGCAAAACAAATATTTATGGTTTTTTGGCTTGTTTGCCGCTTTGTTTGGAAATGGCGGCGAATATGAAATATTGGCGCGCGGCTTAAGCGGCAATGCCAATTTTTTTCCCGGTTGGCAGCGTTTTGTTGAGACAGGCGTTTTTAGCAGCCAAACTTTAAATAATATTAAGCAGATAATACATGAAGATCCCTTGTCTTTAGCAATGATTTTAGCTGTCGGTTTAGTAATCTTTATTTTGTTTGGATTTTTGGTTTGGCTGGTTATAGTATCGCAGGCGGCTTTGGTTAATAATTCAGCCAATATTATTACTGAAAAAAAATCAGGAAAATTAGGGATCCAGAATGGCGTTGCCGTTGGCATAAAAAATTTTTGGCCGGTGTTTGGCTTAAATATAGTTATTAAATTATTTATTTATTTATTGTTTATTTTGCTTAGCTTGCCGTTTGTTTTATCGCTTGCCCAAAATAGCATGGCCGCAATTGACTTGTTTTATGTTATCGCTTTTATAATTTTTATACCATTAGCCATTGCTTTATCTTTTATCATTAAGTATGCCATCGCTTATGTTGTTATTCGCGGCAGTGGTTTTTGCGCGGCTATCAGGGACGGCTGGAGACTATTTGCCGGCAATTGGCTGGTTAGCGTTGAAATGGCTTTTATCTTATTTTTTATTAATTTATTGGTTGGCCTTGCCTTAGTTTTAACTGTTTTAATTTTAGCCGTGCCGTTTTTGTTTCTGGGTTTAATTTTTTATTATATATTTTCAGCAACCGGTTTTTGGGTTGTGGCCATTTTAGCTTTAATTATTTTTTTAGCCATTACTGTCCTGACAGGAGCTGCTCTATCCACTTTTCAAATCGCGTCTTGGACGGGATTGTTCATTGAACTGATCAATAAAGGCGGGACAAGCAGGATTGCGAGGATGTTTAAGAAGTTAGAATTTAGAAGTAAGAAGTAAAAACTATTAAGAATATTTTTGAATTTTGAAATAAATTATAGAGAATTTTCAATTTTGTCCGCTCCGCCGGCTGGCGGATTAAAAATTAAGAATTAAGCTGGCTGTGGGTGTCTCACCCACAGCATAATCGTTTGCCGCAGGCGGTAATGTCAAGGGTGAGACACCCTTGACCAGCTATTTATTTTTTATAATTAATTATTGGCATTCAAATTTAATAGAAATTTATCCGTCAGCTGGCGGATTAGAAATTGAAAATTCAATCCCTGAGACGTCTCCATAGTCCCCGCTCCTCGCGAGGGGCGGGGCTGTGGAGCCATAATGCAAACCGTTATTAACATCCTACTTTTTGGCTTTACTGCCAAATCATGGATTCCTCCCGCCGAGGCGGGATTGGGAATTGTAGATGTTAGGTAATTCGTTGACGGATTTACACTTAATTGTCATTCCTGGCAAGCGACTGAAGCGAAGCGAAAGGAGCGCGACCAGGAATCCAGGAGGAAACGATATTAATGCGCATTATTATTAATTGTTTCTACAGCTAATAATTATATATTTAAATTCTCATTTTTGTTGCTAACTCCTGGATTCCTAATAAATTTTTCCGCGTCCGCTCCAAAATTTTCAGGAATGACAAAGGTAGGATTTATACTAAAATCTGTCAGCGAATTAGTAAACATCTACAGGAATGACAAAATAGAGCAAACGCGTAATTTAATAAATCAATAAATACTATGTTAAAAACAGTTAAAAAATGGATAGCAATTATACTTACAATATCCGTTATATTTATGGCCATATTAGCAATACTTGCAATATGGGATGTGTTTGACAATGATATAGCATTGAAAGCAGTAAGCACATTAGGTGTTATTCTTGCCGCTTCTGCAATTTCGTTGGTCATTGTAAGAATTGTTGATGACAAAGGCGAGAATCATGCAAATTAAATAATTAACATTTATGCCCAAAGACTATAAAAAGCCATTTACTTCAATTGAGGATTTAATTATTCCATCTCAAGGCCAATCTCAAAGCGATGAAAGCGCGCAAACAAAATTTGTTGAAAAACAGGAAGAAATTAAGAAAAAAGAAATTGAGCGTTTAACTGAGCAACAAGCGGGACAATCAGGCGTCTCTTATGTTGATTTGGCTGGTTTTCCTGTCAGCCCAGAAGCTTTATCACTTATTAAAGAAGAAGACGCTAAAAAATTATCCGTTGTTTGTTTTTATTACGATGGCAATAATTTGCGTTTAGCTTCAACTCAGCCTGATGATAACAAAGTTAAAGACCTATTAATCCAGCTAAAAGAGAAATATTACTGCCACGGCGAGATTTATTTAATTTCCAGCCATAGCCTTGAGTTTGCCTTAGAGCTTTATAAGACCATACCTGCCCCGCGGGAAATTATTAAAGGCGTTAAAATAAATGAGCAAGAATTAAATAAATATAGCGCAAAGCTTTCCAGCTTTAAAGATTTGCAAGAGCAGATTAAGAAAGCGCAGATAACTGATATGGTAACAATGATTATGGCGGCAAGCATTAAGTTGAATGCTTCAGATATTCATATTGAGGGAGAAGAAGAAGATATTAAGATAAGATTTAGGATAGATGGCGTTTTGCATGATGCGGCTATTTTAGACAAGGAAGTATGGAAAAAATTTATCGCGCGCATGAAAATGTTGGCTGATGTTAAAATTAATATTACTGACAAGCCTCAAGACGGCCGCATATCAATATACTTAAAAGATGACAAGGTTGACATTAGGGCATCATTTTTGCCGACAGCCCATGGAGAAAGCGTAGTGATGAGATTATTGCGTTCAAGCGCTATTGGCTTGGACTTTGAAGATTTGGGCATTCGTGGCCGGGCTTATAAACAGTTAAAATGCGAGGTAGAACGCCCAAATGGCATGATTATAACTACGGGTCCGACCGGATCAGGCAAAACAACTACGCTTTACGCTATTCTAAAAAAGCTTAATAAGCAGGAAACAAAAATTATAACCGTTGAGGATCCGATTGAGTACCAGTTGAAAGGAATTAACCAATCCCAAATCAGCAAAAATTATACTTTTGCCAAGGGGCTTCGTTCAATTGTGAGACAGGACCCGGACATAATTATGGTTGGCGAGATTCGCGACTTGGAAACAGCGGAAATTTCTATACAAGCCGCTTTAACCGGCCATTTGGTTCTTTCAACTATTCATACTAATGATGCGGCAGGCACTGTGCCGCGATTTTTATCAATGGGAGCAAAGCCGTTCTTGCTGGCCCCGGCGTTTAACGCTATGATCGGCCAGCGATTAGTTAGGCGTATTTGCGAGGAATGCAAGGAGGAAATAAAACTTAGCGATGAAGATTATAAAAAAGCGCGGGAAATTTTAGATAAATTGCCTGAGGAGGAAAAAAATAAAATTGATATTGATAATCTTAAATTTTATCAAGGCCATGGTTGTGAAGCCTGCCAGAGAATCGGCTATAAGGGCCGTATTGGCATTTATGAAATTATGGCCATGAATAGCGATATTGAACAATTAATCTTAAGCGGCAAAGTAAGCGAATATGATATGCGCGATATAGCTATGAAAAACGGCATGATTACCATGGCGCAGGACGGTTTGCTTAAAGCTATTGACGGCATCACCAGCGCGGAAGAAGTATTTAGAGTAGCGGAATAGATTAGAATTACGAATTACGAATTACGAATTACGAATTACGAATTACGAATTACGAATTACGAATTAAGAATTAAGATCTTTAAACTCTTGATTTGTAAATAGGGGCTGGTGATTTTTGCTCTTTTGATCATAAATTTTCAAAATTTGAGCAAATTTTAAAAATAATTTTTAAGCTTATATGAGCTAATATAGGCGAAAAAATTATTTTTATAAATTTGCCGAATTTTGGGAATTTAGGGCAAAAACGGCAAAGATCACCAGCCCCTAAATACAAACTCGTAATTCTTAATTCGTAATTCGTAATTCTAAAAATATGATTAACAAAAAATTTATCCAAAAATTAAAGAAAGATTATGAGAAGAATGTATCAGAACGCAGGCAGATTATTAGTTTGTCTAATGTAATTTTACACGGCTCTAAGCGGGTAATTTTCGCTTTGCATAGGGATGACATTAAACAAGCAGGCATATTGCTTAATGAAGCGGAAAAAGCCCTGCAGTCGCTGGAGAAAAAATTTGGACATAATCGCTTAAATAAAGAAGGCGCGTATAAAGCCGGGGCCGAAGAATATGTTGAAGCGAAAATGTTTTATCGGGTAATGACAGGAAAAAAAGTTGACAGGGTTAAAAAGATTAAATTAGATATGGACAGTTATTTGGGGGGGATTTGCGATTTAACCGGTGAATTAGCCAGGCGGGCGATTAATATGGCGGCGGCCGGCAAGCAGGATGAAGTGAAAAAAATTAAAAGCGCCATTAGCGATATTTTGGCTGAATTAGTGGAATTTGATATGACAGGTTATTTGCGCACTAAATATGACCAGGCAAGGAATAGCTTGAAAAAAATTGAACAGATTAATTATGAGATTAAAATTAGGCGGTAGTTAATCAGTTGATCAGTTGATCAGTGGATCTGGAAAATGGTTATATTATTTCATTGTTTAATTGTTAATAATCTCATTTTCAAGCATAGCATAACAATAGGACAATAAGACAACAAAACAATGGATTGATAATTTGAATTCACCCCGTTTAATAGCGGGATAATTTTTTAATGTCGCATAAATCAAATTATTTACTTTGTTTAGAAAGAATATTTAACGGGGTAAATTTATATATTTGAGTGTGTATGTTCAATAAGCCAAAAAATTATTATAAAGCCATGGCCGTAATGGTTGGTTATATAATCGGCGTCGGCATGTTTGGTTTGCCTTATTTAATCAATAAAGCAGGCATATTAACTTTTTTTATTTTTGTTATTATTTTAGGATTTGCCCAGCACTTGCTTCATTTAATTTACGCTAATTTAATCTTGGTTACTAAAGGTTATCATAGGTTGCCGGGTTATGTCGGCATGTATTTAGGCAAGGACGGCAAGCGGCTTGTTTTTATCGCCAAAATGATCGGCAATTACGGCGCTTTGCTGGCTTATATTATTATTACCGGGATTTTTTTGCATCAATTATTGTCCCCTTATTTCGGCGGCAGCGAGTTTTTATACGCTACCATTTTATTCGCGCTTGAAGCGACAGTTATTTATTTTGGCATTGGCATGATCGCCAGACTGGAATTATTTATGACAGGGCTGCTTCTTTTAGCGGTTATTTTAATAGCATGGAGGGGCTGGGAGGCGATTGACATAAATCATTATAATTTAGTGGACTGGAAATATTTTTTGCTGCCTTATGGAGCCATGCTGTTTGCTTTTGACGGCAGCGGTTCTTTGCCAATTGTGTCTAAATTATTAAAAAGAAACAGAAAAGCCATAAAAAGCGTTGTGCGCGCAGGCACATTTTTGCCGATTGCGGTAATTATTGTTTTTACAATAGTAATTGTCGGCATTTCCAGTAACCAGACAACTCCGGACGCGCTCACGGGAGCAGGCAGGGTTTTAAATAATGGCGTGATCATATTTGCTTTATTGTTCGGCATTCTTAGCATGATTACTTCATTTTTGGGCGTGGCTGAGTCAGTCAGGGAAACATTATGGTGGGATTATAAGTTTAATAAAAATTTTGCATGGGCATTGGCCGTGTTTGTGCCGTATATGTTATATGTTTTAGGATTAAAAGATTTGATTAATGTGATTAGTTTTGCCGGCGCCATAGCCGGCGGCTTATGCGCCATAATGTTGATATTAGTATTTAGAAAGATGAAAAAGCAAAAAAATAAATTGGTTTTATTTAAATATAAGCCGGGAAATTTTATCACTTATTTGTTAATCAGTTTATTTGTCTGCGGGATGTTGTATGAGATTTATAAGTTTGCGGTTAGTTAGACGTAGACGGCGGATAGCAGATAATAGACGGCGGGAATTATTAAAATTACGGCACTGGTAAGTGATTGGGAGCTTGCAATAGTTGATTTTATGCTAACTATAAATTTAAATTAAGGTATTATTGCTTCGGAAAGTAAAAATTCCATTAATTGCCAATTCTGTTTTTCTTGTCATCCCGAACTCGCTTGCGGGTGAGGGATCTAAGACCGTGATTAATCGCGTTTATTACGGTCTTAGATCCCTCATTGCCAAAGCAATTCGGGATGACAGAAAGAATGGGATGACAAAAAAGGACATTGTTTTGTTGATAATATTTTTCCAAATAAGCGCTTAATCACTTGCCAGTGCCGAAATTACAATTATACGGTGGACATATTCTATCGTCTGCCGTCTATCATCTAAAAGATATGAAAATTGCAATCATTTCCGACATTCATGATAATTTGGTTAATTTAGAAAAATGTTTAAAGTGGTGTCGTGAAAATGACATCAAAGAGATGATTTGTTGCGGCGATGTGACTAATAGCGAGACCTTACAATTTTTAGCTACACGTTTTAAGGACACTATTCATTTAGTTAAGGGCAATGCGGAGACTTATGACGAGAGTGAAATTAAACAGTATGATAATATAAGATATTACGGCAAAATTGGTAAAGTTAAATTAAACAGAAAGGTTATTGGCATTTGCCACGAACCTTATTTTATTAATAAGATGATTAAGCAAGATGAATATGATATAATTTTCTATGGACATACTCATAAACCATGGGAAGAAGAGAAAAATGGAGTTAGGTTGATAAATTCGGGCACATTAAGCGCAATGTTTCACAAAGCGACTTTTGCGGTTATGGAAGATGATAAGATAGAATTAAAAATATTAGAAACACTCAAATCTACAAATTAATTCAAATCTACGAATATTTGTAGAGTTGGGCGCAGTAGATTTGGAATTTATATAGTTTACTTTAAATTACGAAACGACTGAAAATTATTTTTTGTCATTCCCAACTTGATTGGGAATCCAGTTTTTATGCACAGAATCTGGATTCCTGCTTTCGCAGGAATGACAAAAAAATAGTGTTTCGTAACTCAAAGTAGTTTAATGAAAAAATTAATTTTAATAATTTTATTTTTAATATTAACCGCCTGCGCAAAGCGAGCAGATAAATCTATGGAGCCAAAATTTCAAAATATTCGCCAGCCGGCAGTGGCAGGGCAATTTTATCCGGCTGATAAAAAAGAGTTAAAATCAGAAATTGAAAAATATTTATTAGCTGTTGAGGAATCAAAAGTTAAAAGCAATATTAAAGCTGTTATGGTCCCGCATGCAGGTTATGTTTTTAGCGCGCCTGTTGCGGCTTACAGCTATAAACAATTGCAAGGCAAAAAAGTTAGGACAGCAGTGATAATTTGCAATTCCCATACCGCTTATTTTGACGGCATTGCCATTGACGAAAGCGACGCTTGGCAAACGCCATTAGGATTAGCGGAAGTTGATAAAGAGCTGGCCGGCAAATTAGTTAAGCGGGATGATGTTATTAAATTTGACAGTAATGTCCATGCGGCTGATCACACTCTTGAAGCGCAGCTGCCGTTTTTGCAAACTGTGCTGGCTGAAGATTTTAAGATTGTGCCAATATTGTTTGGCAATAAACAGGAACTAAGTTCTGGGTACCCAGAACCTAGTTCCTTACTGGCCCAAGCATTAGCTGATAATTTAGGCGAGAATGATATTGTGGTAATTTCAACTGACATGTCGCATTATCCAAGCTATGAAGATGCTAATAAGATTGATAAGCAAACATTGGAAATAATAAAATTAGCCGATATTGTTAAATTGGAAAATTATCTTAAAGATGTCCAAAACCAAAATATTCCTAATGAGCAAACCGTACTGTGCGGGATTGATGGAGTTAAAACGGTTTTGGAATTGTATAATTTATTGGATTGGGATAGGATTGAAATTTTAAGATATGCAAATAGCGGTGATGCGCCTATTGGCGACAAAAGCAGCGTGGTGGGTTATGGAGCAGTTGTTTTTGCCCTCACCCCCTGCCGCTCTTTCACCCCGCTCCTCGCGAGGGGCGGGGTGGAAGAGAAGAGGGGAACTATAATAGATATATTAAATGAGCAGCAGAAAAATAAGCTTTTACACATTGCCCGCGCCACGGTGGAAAGTTATGTTAAGGATGGCAAGGCGCCGGAGTTTGATGTTAGCGATGAAAGGTTGAAGTGGAAACAGGGAGCGTTTGTTACTTTGCGCAGTAATGGCAAATTGCGCGGTTGTATCGGGCAGATTGCGCCAAGTGATAAGCCATTATGGCAGGTGGCGCGGGATATGGCGATTGCCGCGGCGACTCAGGACCATCGTTTTGTTCCGGTCAGCAAAAAAGAGCTGGATAAGCTGGATTATGAAGTAAGTGTTTTATCTGTTCCAAAAAAAATAAATAATTGGCAGGATATTGAATTAGGCAAGCATGGCGTAATATTGCAAAAAGGATTGCGTTCCGGCGTATTCTTGCCGCAAGTCGCGAATGAAACCGGCTGGAGCAAGGAAGAATTTTTGTTACAGCTTTGTTCGCAGAAAGCCGGCCTGCCGCCTGATTGTTATAAGGGTAAGGATGTGGAGTTAAAAATTTTTACAGCCCAGGTGTTTAGGAAAAAATAAAACAGCCCAACCGCAAGACAGCGGACCGTTTAGAATATACAATAGACTTGTCGCGTAATTAGTTTTGTAACGTCCCGCAGTTTTGCGGGATGAGTTATAATTTTTCAAACAATTTTTGAGGTTTAGCCTAAGCTAAGCTAAAAAAATTTTTGGAAAATTTGACCAATCCGCCAGCCCGCCCACTGGCGGGCCAGCTGGCGGAGCAGTAAAAAATAATTACGCGACAAGTCTAATAGGCCTATTTTATTGCGATAGGGATAGGCAGAAAATTTTATCAAAAGTATAGCAAGTTATCCACAATTATTAATAATCATTGCATTATTTGAAATTATTTTATTTTTTTTATTTAATATTAGCGTAATTTATTAGGGTTGATTTACGTATGAATTATTGGTAGTATTTATATAAGTAGGATACGACAAAAAATGCGCGAGCGAATGTAGCCTCTCGCATTGTGTCTTATT
Source organism: Patescibacteria group bacterium (assembly GCA_034723335.1). GTDB lineage: Bacteria > Patescibacteriota > Patescibacteriia > Patescibacteriales > VMTK01 > DAOWHZ01. The sequence goes on along the minus strand of JAYEOU010000141.1, from coordinate 3,626 downwards.
TCACAATATAACGGCATTTACTAAATTATACAATATGCAATTTAGTGAATGCCGTTTTTTTTTGTTGCTAATTTGCCGCGCGAATTTTTTAAAACAACCGAAAACAACAAATGAAGGCGAGGTTTGCAAACCTCGCCTTCATTTGTTGTTTTTAATTTAGTAAGCGGATTTTTTATTTCAATACTTTTGCCAAATACTGTCCTGTATAACTGTTTTTTACTCTAGCTATATCTTGCGGCGTACCTGCCGCTACTATCTCGCCGCCTTTATTGCCGCCTTTGGGGCCAAGGTCAATAATCCAGTCAACTGATTTTATAACATCTAAGTTATGCTCAATGATTAAAACCGTATTGCCTTTTTCAACAAGCTTGTTTAAAACAATAAGCAGCCGTTTAATGTCGTCAAAATGGAGCCCTGTAGTCGGCTCGTCTAAGATATATAGTGTTTTGCCGGTTGCTCTTTTTGACAACTCAGCAGCGAGCTTAATCCGCTGGGCTTCGCCGCCGGAGAGCGTGGTAGCGGACTGGCCTAATTTAACATATCCCAAGCCAACTTCGTAAAGCGTTGACAATTTTTGGTGAATTGTGGGAATATTTTTTATTTCATATCCGTTGTATGGGTTCAAAGGCGTCGGATTAAAAAAATTCATAGCTTCTCCCACTGTCATATTAAGGACATCAGAAATATTTTTGCCTGTCCCCCCGAGAGATTCTCGGGAGCGGCCCGCTCCGCCGTCAGGCAGGCCTGCTCCGCTGTTGCCGGCTTTATAATAAATTTTTAATGTTTCCTTATTATAACGTTGGCCATGGCATGCTTCGCATTTAACATAAATATCAGACAGAAATTGCATTTCAATTTTAACTAAGCCGCCGCCGCCGCAGGCTTCGCAGCGGCCGCCAGCCACATTGAAAGAAAAGTGGCCGGCTTTATAGCCCCTGATTTTGGCTTCAGGCAAGCCGGCAAACAATTCGCGGATAGGAGTAAAAACGTTGGTGTAAGTGGCAGGATTGGATCTTGGGGTGCGGCCGATCGGGGATTGGTCTATGTTAATTACTTTATCAATATATTGTATGCCCTTAATGCTTTTATGCCGGCCTGGCCGGGCTTTGGCCCGGTAGAATTTTTGCGCCAGGGCGCGGGCTAAAGTATTTGTTATTAAAGTGGATTTGCCTGATCCTGAAACGCCGGTTATGGCAATGAATTTTCCTAAAGGAAATTCAACATTAATATTTTTTAAGTTATGCTCGCTGGCGTTGATTATTTTAATCCGGCAGCCATTGCCTTGGCGGCGCTTTGCCGGAACAGGTATAAATTTTTTGCCGGATAAATATTGGCCGGTTAAAGACTTGGCTGATTTTTTGATTTTTTCCGGCGCGCCTTGCGCAACAATTCTGCCGCCATGCTCTCCCGCTCCAGGCCCGGCGTCAATAATCCAGTCAGCTGACAGCATAGCGGCTTGGTCATGCTCAACCACGATTACGGTATTGCCAAAATCGCGAAGTTTTTTCAGAGTGTTAATCAATTTATTATTATCCATTTGATGCAAGCCGATTGACGGTTCGTCTAAAATATAGATGACACCGGCCAAGGCAGAGCCGATTTGCGCGGACAGCCGTATGCGCTGGGCTTCGCCGCCGGACAAGGTGCTAGCCGCGCGGTTAAGAGTTAAATAGTCAAGCCCGACATTAGAGAGGAAATTCAGTCGCGCGCGGATTTCTTTTATGATTTGCGCTGAAATTTTTTTATCGCGGGCTGATAATTTTTTTGAGTTTTCCAATTGAGCAAAGAATTTTTTGGACTGGTTAATGGTTTTATCGCAGACATCATGAATTGACAGATTCTTTAGAAGACGACTTTGCTCCTTGCCTCGCTCCTCGCGAGGGGTGGAGCCGTCTTTTAAAGGATTAGGAATTTTAACCGCCAGCATTTCCGGCTTAAGCCGCTTGCCTTGGCAGACTGGACAGACAAGCGAGTGCATGTATTGCTCAATTTCTCGGCGTGTCCAATCTGATTCAGTATGCTGATAGCGATGTTTCAGATTAGGAATCACACCTTCAAATTTAGCGCCGCCATCGCTGCTGCCGTATAAAACAATATTAAGCTGTTTTTCGGATAGATTTTTTACAGGCGTATTTATGTTAAAGCCATGCTTTCGCGCTATTGCGTCCAGCGTCCGCGTTAGCGCTTGATCAGCGGCTGTATTTCGCGCCCATGGCTTTATTGCTCCTTGGGCAATAGTTAAATTAGGGTTGATTATTAAACCGGAATCAATTTCTAGTTTAGCGCCCAATCCAGAACAAGCCGGGCAAGCGCCATAAGGGGAATTAAATGAAAAATTGCGCGGTTCCAGCCCTGGCAGATGAATGCCGCATTTATGGCAGGCAAATGACTTGGAATAGGTTATTTCCCGAAGGCAATCATAGGAACGAGGTATTGCCTTGTTCCCGCTATTATGATTCCTGCGATTGCTTTCGGGAGAAATTGTTACTAATCCGTTAGCTAAATCCAATGCTTTTTTTATATCTTTGGTTAAATAAAGGCGATGATCGCCTGTCCGCTGGCAAGGCGGGCGATTTTCGCCTTTATTGTTTTTTGCAACGGTTAGCCTATTAATCACTATGTCAACATTATGTTTTTTTTGTTTGTCCACTTGCATATCCTCAATTTCTTCCAATGCATAGATATTGTTGTCAAATCTGATATAGGAATATCCGGCCTTAGCAATTGATTGTAAAATATTTTTATGTTCGCCTTTTTTGCCTTTAATAATAGGCGCAAGTATAAGAATGTCTTGTCCGGCAAAGGATTTTACAATTTGATTAACAATTTCATCAACCGTGTATTGTTTAATTTTTTGTCCGCATTTAGGGCAGTGCGGCGTTCCAATGCGGGCAAAAAGCAAGCGCAGATAATCATAAATTTCGGTTATTGTACCCACTGTAGAGCGCGGATTATTAGAAGCGGATTTTTGGTCTATGGAAATGGCGGGAGACAGTCCCTCTATTAGATCAACATCAGGCTTATCCATTAAGTTGATAAACTGGCGCGCGTAAGAAGACAAAGATTCCGCATAGCGGCGCTGGCCCTCGGCGTAAATAGTATCAAAAGCCAGCGAAGATTTGCCGGAGCCGGACAATCCAGTGATTACTATAAATTTGTTGCGCGGGATTTCCACATTAATATTTTTTAAGTTGTGGACCCGGGCGCCTTTTATTTTGATTGAATTTGTTTGAGACATAAATAGATAGCAGACGACAATAAAAAAGATAGATTCAAAATATTTATTGATACTTATAGATATTTGCTCCTTCCAGTCGCGATATTTGCTCCTCGCTTTTGCTCGGAGCGATATTTAATATCTACTAATATCGCGAGCAAAGCGAGCAAATATCAATAAATATCTATAAGTATCTGTCTTCTGTTGTCTTAATATAAATTTAATGTAATGTATTATATATTAATTTTTTGACTTTTGCAAGGGTCGTGATGTATAATAAACTGTAAGAATACCTCGCGTTGTTTACAGTTCTTCAGGGTAAAAATAACTAATAAGTTTTTCCATTGGAGTCATGTTGTCAATTCCTTTATGTGGCTTCACGGTATTGTAATAATTTACAAATCTAATT
>JAYEOU010000140.1:0-7338 GCA_034723335.1 Patescibacteria group bacterium | reverse complement strand
CAAATGCACACTAACTTGGCAAAAAATATCGCTGAGAAAAGAACTTATTTTGTAAATCATTTTTTAGAGCAACTAAAAATAGAGCTTAAAGAATCAAGCATTATTTAAGAATTTAAATAACCAATACTTGCTCATTGACAAATAAACAGCCAAACACGATAATAAAATTATCCGAAACTCAAGAATACATACAAGGAGGAAGGTAATGATCGAATATTCACTGGTAATAATTAAACCAGACGCGCGGGAAAGAGGGCTTGAAAAAGAAATATGCAACGGTTTGGCCATGCTTGGCCTTCAGGTGGAAAATATTGGAACAATCAAATTTGACCTCCAGTTACTGATGGATTTTTATCAGTGGTCAAAAATTAATTTTCCAATAGAGATAGAAGGATACATGTGTATTGAGCCGCTGCCTATTTTGGTAGCAAGCGGGAAAGACGCAATTGCAAAGACAATGTCCTACAAGGAAGGGCTTCGAAAGAAATACTTCAACGGGCCGCTAAAAAATCTCTTCCACTGCCCTGTTTCGCATGAAGAATCACGGTGGCAATATAACTTTTTACAACAGAAAGGAGCAATTATGACCACATCAAGAACAAGAAATCAGGTAGAGGCAATAGTATTCAAAAGAACAAAATCTGGTGAATACTCGTTTTTAATGCTACTCAGAACCCCGGAACGAGGCGGTTTCTGGCAACCGGTTACTGGCAACGTGGAAGTTGGCGAGTCATTCGAAAACGCTGCTTTGCGTGAAGTCCGCGAAGAGTTAGAGATAGACAGTGTCATACAGCTGATCGACACCGAATATTCATACGAGTTTTTCGACAACGGCATGGATCAATTCGAAAAAATATTCGGGGTGGAAATGGCCGAAGATCAGGAAGTAAGACTTTCGCCAGAGCACACCGAATATTGCTGGGTATCGATAGATAAAGCGATCAATGATTATCTTAAGTACCCTGGTAACAAAAAGGGACTAAGATACTTGTTCGATAAACTGAGTCAAAAACCATAAAGGAGGTGATTCTGGTGGACTGGAAACTTTGGTTAAGGCGATATTTCGAAGATGAGCTGATGTCTTTAGATGATCTTCATAAATATCTGCCAAGGTCTACTATTGTTTCCGTCGAAGTTGACGAGAAATTAACAATAGATCTAATTGCATTTGTTCCCGATCAAATCTTTAACAGCGAGTTTATCAAAAAACACGGTGATTGCTATGTGGTTAACGACCAAAAACAGTTGCCGCATGTTTTTACTCGCTTTAAAAGTTATCAATGGTTATTGGACGACTTTTCGAAGCGGCTCACCATCGCACTTTGGATATTCCAGAATGCCATTGTTGTCAATGATCCTGATGATGCTTTCGGGAGAATTGTGCAGAGTCAATCGGAGATATTCAACCGAAGCTTGGTCGATATAATTCGCAAGAAATATATCGAATTCCGATCTGACAGGCACAATCTTCGACAGGCAGTATTTCATCAGGACAAATTAGCCATTAATATGCTAAAGGCTAATGTGGCAAAACTGGCGCTGGAAATTCTGATACTGGTGAACGGCAAACCTTATCCATATAAAAAATGGCTGGCATCTGAAGCTTTAAAATACAATGTCAGCCATGGAGTACTCGAGGATTGTCTCAGATTTACCAGCGAAGAAGATCCGTACAAGATCATAGCCCAGAGTGACGAGCTTGTCGCCAAAATATCAGACATTCTTTTATTAAACACCAATCTTCCGACTCAACTTGTCACGGAATGGTGGCTACATCTCAGATAGTCCGTCCCCTCACTCATTTAAAGTGGGGGGATTTTTTATGATTATTTTTTGAGCTAAAGAAACCATCTCCTTGTCCTCTGCCCAACTTAATTTTTTAATAACTTCTTCGATCGTAAAGAAATAATTTCTATAAGATTCGTGATCCTCGAATTTCTTTTTTGTTTTTTTCAATGTTTCAAGCTTGATTAAAAAACAAGAAATAATTTTATGAATAATTTTTCCTTTATTATAAAAACGATAACTATAAGTTTTTATTGGGGAAATAATTTTGAAGTCCTTAAATCCGGTTTCCTCTATCACCTCGCGTTTATTTGTATTTAAAATATCCTCATTATTTTCTTGGTGACCCTGAGGAAATACGTATTGCCTATGATTGCTTGAATATAATGTTAGAAATTTATTTTTGTGAAATATAATTGCACTTGCGCAATACTCTTCTTTTTCCTCCAATCTATTTTTAACGCCTCTCCGTCCTTCATTAAAAATTTTTTTAATTACTTCTTCGTCACCCGAAGACAAGCTCCTATTCTTTGACACTTTCATGTTTAAAATTTTATTGTCTACAAGCCCGGGCAGAATATCAGTATAAAAATAATTATAATTTTTATAAAAAGAATCACTGCTTAAAGCCATCTTTGAAATTTCTTTATTTTCAATTTCAGAGACTTTACTTAAAAAACTTCTTTTATCTTTAAAAAGAAAAATAATATTCAAATTTTTTAAAGAGGAAATTTTTTTAACGCAAGATTTAAACCAGTCCGGTATAGAACAATGTTGAGCGTAAAAAAGGGCCGCACTAGAAATAATTGATCTTTCCATTACAGTATTCTCGCCATAGCTACAATATGTTTTTGCAAGATCCATTCTTTCTGCGTGTTGTTTTTTATACCATTCAGCAATACCTGATTTTATTCCGGATTTAATATGATTTGGCTCAGGGATAAAAAGCACAGGATATTTGCTACGTATTTTAAATATTACTGTCGACTTACCAACAGTCCAAATGCCTTCAATGATAATTATTTTTGGTGATTTATTTTTCATGACTTATATTTGAATTAAATTAATTTAAATGATAACATTATTAAAAACATGCATCAATCATATGTCAAGTTATCCATCATTTGAAACACAATACAACAACCTATCATCTGAGCAAAAAAATATTTTCAAAAAAATACCATTCCTTGAATCTATCGATGGGTGGCTTCTTTTGATAGAGGCTGTGACTTTGTATGATATGGCCTCAAAAATTAAATCAAGCAATCCAGTTATTTGTGAAATTGGCGTCTGGAAAGGCAAATCATCTTACATCTTCGCCTCAGCTATAAAAGAAGCGGGTGGAACTTTATATTCAATAGATCCGTTCAATGGTGACGGCGACACACCATCCATAGACACCTATCAACAAGAAATATTAAAATTAGGCATATCGCTTTTAGAAAATTTTAAAAAAACGATGACGAACTACAAGCTGCTTGATTTCATTAAAATTATTCCCAAAACAAGTGAAAAGGCGTTTAATGAATTTCTTAAACAAAAAATTGATCTTTTATTTATAGACGGCAATCATGATTACGAATCCGTAAAAAAAGATTATGATCTCTGGTCGCCATTAGTGCCAAGTGGCGGTGTTATTATTTTGCACGATGTAGAGGCTAATCATGTAGACGGTCCTAAAAGAGTATTCAATGAACAGTTGCTAAATAACAATCTTTGGAAAAATGTTCGTGTTATAGGTGAAATGGGGGTTGCCACAAAATGCTAATCTCCAGTTTTGTATTTAACAGGCATTCTACCGGTAAATAAATATTTCATATACTTCGCCGATGCGATCCATGCTCCGACCGAATTGGTAAAAATAATCAAACAAAGCGAGGGTAGCAATTTTAAAAAAGACACTTCTTTTAAATCCTTAGCTTTCTTTTTAAAGCCCTGGTTAAAAAGAGCTTCTGGTAATTTCAAAAAAAGTACAAACTGAGGCAAAATATAAAAAATCAAAAAACTAATTAGCGACAACAGAATAATCAAATAAGAATTTTTTATAACACCAATAATAAAAGGTGTGATAATAAAAAAGGTGTCAAAAAACCAATAAGCACCGGCGCCTACTCCCTGCATCAATAATAAAAACAGTTTATATCTTGAATGTCCTTTTTTAATATTATATTTATAGCAACTAGCATACCCAAGAAAATTCCAAAACCAAATACTCTTTTGTTTTATAAAAATAGCAAATTTATTTGGGACATCTGCGAATTCAAGCGCGGGTAAAGACAATATAGGCACACTATTTGCAGAAAGATTAAATCCAAAAGTTAAATCTTCTGTCATGAGATCAGTAGGATAACCGCCATTCTACAAATTAATATTCAATGTCATTCCAGAACCATGACCAACAACAACGCCTAGCTTGGTGTTATTTTTTTTATTCCAATTATTTATCGACTTGTTGCTATAATTCCTCACTAAGCGTGATTCGTGTCCAAGACAATACCAACTTTGGTAAAGCGACATAGCATTCGTAAATTGTTTTGCATTTACATCCATATCTTTAACAAATGCGCATGGTTGCTGGAAGGCAAATTCTTTTCCTTTGTTTTCATCAATTAATATCGATAATTGTTCGAATGTCGAAAATGATATTTTTGAATCTGCATTTAAAGCCAAATAGTGCGTGGCTGGGTCTATAATATTTTCTAGCTTGCTTATTGCGTTGTTTAACTGTGTGGCCATTTTACCATTAATATCTGGGTCTTGAATAATTTGAATTCTATCTTTAAACTTTAAAAGTTTACCTGATTTCATGGAATTACTTACAACTTCTTCGGTTGTAAATATTTTTTTATTTTTATTATTTATTTTTTCTTGTATGGTTGTAAGAATCGCAATGTTTATTTTAAAATGATTATTTTTAATTTTTAATATATCAAATATTGTGTCTTCGATGATTTCTTTCTCGTTCAACACTGGTATTAATATATACAAAGTTTTTTTTGCTTCTTTGGATTTATTTGAACCTTTTTGGCTTAACTGCTTGAATAATTTAAAATAAGAAAGGATATCTAAAATACCTCTCTCTGCTTGAAAGCCAATGCTTAGTATTATTAATAGATAATAAAAATTCATATTCGATAATTTAACTATTGCTTTTAATTTATCATCGGAATTAAAAAAAATCAAACAAAAATAGATTAATCATAGCCTATTCCGTAGTTATAAAACTATTAATTTAAAAATACTTATCCAGCAGCTCCCACCCTTTAAAATCCTCCGAATATTGATATTTCGTATTATCATTTAGATTTTATAATCAAATGAAAATCTTTTTTAGCATCAAAATGTTGCCAATATTTTTTTACGCCATTTGTAATTTGTCCGAAAATATTTAAAAAATTTCCGAATTACAATTTTAGCTTCAATCACATTATTAGAGTGTAGAAAAACTGTTTTATATTATTTTTTTAAAAAAATTGGCTTTATTTTGGCTTTAAACGGCTTTAACGCTGAATTAACGCAGATTTGTACGCTGATAAACGCGGATTCTTCTACAGTCTAATTATGTATTATACCCTTATGCGTTAGAGAAGACTTGGTCTTGACCCCGTTAGATAAAGCATTTCATCTAACGGGGTTGACAAAAATGAAATTTTTTGCTAAAATATAAATAGAATAAAATCAAAACAAAAATAAAAATAAAAATGATAAATACAAACATTTCAGCTAATAATTTTTATTCAAAATCTATTGGCTGGAAATACTATAATACCATAAAAAAGAAAGCAATGGAGCAGGAGTTCAACTGGTCTGGACTTTTAATTAGCTTGTCCATTGCTTTTTTTATTGTTGTAACTTGCGCGCAAATTCTTAATTTTATCAACCAGTCAATCATAAAACAGCAAAGCTACCAGCAACCGTTAAATTATCAAATATATCATTTAGAAAAAACTGATCATTATTTACATAAAGAATATATAAGCAGTGACAGAATGCGATATCTGCCTCAACTTAATTTAGTTTATATGAATTATAAAAAATCAAAAAATAATTATTTTATATAATTATATTGCAACTAAGCCGCCATACAAGCGACAAAGTAAGAAAAGTTGCAAAATCGCTCTTTCTAAAATTTATTAGCGGGCTGTGTTAATTTATTAGTTCACAAAAAGATAGTGGCTAAAAATTAGCACGGCTCCCTTTCTCGCTCTATTGTTATGGGCAGTAGAACAAGCATGGGGATGCAGCAAAAACACCTTGATTTTACCGGGTGTTTTTGTTTTGTTTGGAGAATTGTAGTATAATAAAATTATGCAAAATCCTTTATACCACAAAAATTGTTTAAAGATGCAATATTGAACTAAAAATAAATTTGGCTTTATATGACGACCAAAATAGCGATTTTTAAAAGCAAAGAAATCAGAAAAACCGTTTATAATAATGAATGGTATTTTTCTGTTGCTGATGTTATTGATGTTTTAACCGATACGGTAGATGTTAGGGATTATATCAAAAAGATGAGAAAAAGAGATGAAGAGCTTAATTTCTACTGGGGGACAATTTGTCCCCCATTTTAACATTTTGCTTGATTTTTTTTGCTCTTTCTGCTATGTTATATTTAACAATTCAATAACAATTCATTAACCTAACCCTTGCTCCACTTAGGCAGAATTTATTTAAGGTAATTAAAATAAAATATGCAGACGATTATTAAAAATAAGGGGGATAAAAAATTATTTCAAATTAAATCAGTTTTAAATAAGCAGATAAAAACAACTCGGGATTATTGGCAAAAAATTACAGCCATTAAACATCCGTCAATTAGAGACCGCGAGGAAGAGGCTAAAGAAACATTAAAATCGCCGGACATAATAAGAGTTAGCAATTCAGATAAAAAGGTTTTTCTCTATTACAAAAAATATCATAAAAATTATTTATGCGTTGTCGTAAGGCATCAAAATGGCCAGGGATTTATCATAACAGTTTATATAACTAATAAAATCAAAGAAGGAAAACAAATATGGCAAAAACAAGAGAGCAAAAATTAAACGCAATTAAAATCCATTATGATTCATTGGGCAATACTTTGAATGTCTGGTTTGGGGATTCTAAAAAAGAATTTATTTCCGAGGAAACAGGCGATGAAGTTATTTTGAATAAAGACAAGAAAGGCAAAGTAATCGGGTTTGAAAAACTGAATTTTCTTAAACAGGGAAATGTTTTTATCAAGTCCTTGCCTGTTGAGGTATTTTTGCAGTAATTGTTAAATTAAACCCGTCAGATATAACGAATTATCTAACGGGGTAAACCTAACCCTTGAATTTTTTGTTTGAGGTATGGTTTAAATCCTAGAGTATAAAAGCGGTCTTCTGATCGGTACTTATACTCTAGGTCTTTGCCCGAAAGGGCATTGGGTGATTCCGAAAGGGCTGCCGCCGACGGAAGACCTTTTTTGTTTGCCGGGATGGAATTGTAAATTAATTTAATAAAAAATATTTATGAACAATAATATTATATTAGCGTCTATTAATAAATATAGCACTCAATATGATAGAT
>JAYEOU010000139.1:0-7440 GCA_034723335.1 Patescibacteria group bacterium | reverse complement strand
CCCTCCTACTTTTCTGGCTCCTCGCTGGTAAATATACACAATTCTTTTTCTCAGACGCTCTGACATAATTTGCTTGAGTCTGTATCCCGGCATAGATCCGCCAGTCATTATGCCAACGATTAAATCAAACTGTACATCATCATCAATTAACTTATCGGAAAGCAAATCAACCATAGGCTCAAAAACTTCATCAAACCCGACTCTGCCTTTAATATCAATATAACCGGGTCCATGATTTTTTGAACTGTACAAGAAAGGCTCTTCACCATTATCTACATCTCTGATTTCTACTCCTCCTGACTCAAGTATTAATCCCATTATGTTTTTTTTCTTTTGTTCCATTTCTGTCTCCTTTCTGTTTTCTATTTATTTTCAAAGAACCATTTGTCCCGTTAAACAATACGCATCTAACAAAATTTGCGCAAAAAAAATCCAAAGAAATCCTCCTTTGAATTTTTATAAATATTATACTAAATTTATGAATAAATCAAATTCAAATTTTCAAATCATTCTTAACAAAATCAATCACTTTTTTAGCTACTTGATAACTTTCCTTGGCTTGCTTTTTAGTATAAGTAGACCAATGAGCCGGGTATCTTGATGGAATATAATATTGGCTTACTATCTCGCAATCCTCTATAAAATCTATAAATTTTTTATTAATATTAGAACATTCCTGGCACAAGTATCTAAGATCATGGGTTCTCTTAGCTTTAATATTATAGGCGGCCAAATACCCTTTTAAATATTTTTCAATGGACTGCTGAAACATAAAACAAACTTGAGAATAAAATTTATCTTCTTTATCTCCCATTCCCAAACAAGCAAAACCAAATTCATTATCTCCTATACTAAGCCATTGTTTAGCTTTTGCTAAATTATTGCTTTTTTTCATAAATCATTTTTCCATTATTGATTATATCCTGAACAAAATAATCTCCAATGGATAGTCTATATTTCAACTCTTTTGGAGTAATGTTTATTATATCTTTCGGCACATCTATGCTGATATTGCCAATTGCCCTACTTATATCTTTGGCTCTTTGCCAATAATTTTTTTTAGTATCTTTAATTATTAATAAATCAATATCACTGTCCTCCCTTATTTCACCACTAACTAAACTGCCAAATAAAATAATTTTCTCCGGCTTATACTTTTCTATAATTTGCTTGGAAAGTTTATTTAATTCTCTTTGATATTTTTGCTTAATCATAATAACATTATTGCATTGAATATGCTAAAATGCAAATTAATCTTTTACCTGCAACAACGGCTCCATTACCTTATCCTTTTCCCTGACTTTCTGGCTTATACACTGATACCCGTCATCATGCGGCCATTGCTCCTTATAATAATTATACTTAACTTCATTTTCATCCTTGTTAGATGCTCTAAAAACAGCGCAAAGCTCATATTTTTTATCACTGGTTGTTTTATATTCATATTTTTTCTTGCTTAGCGGATCTTCTATGCCTTTGCTGGTTAAATAATTAAATTCAGACACCAGTTCATCTAAATTTTCCGGCATTTTTTTCTTATCATAATAATAATCATTAACAGCCCTGTCAATATCATTAAAATTTTCTAAAATACGCTGATCCAGCTTTCTGTTTCTGGTTTCTGTCGGGGATTCAACAAAAAATAAACTGGCAGTAAAAACAGCTATTACCACTGCCAAAGAACCGTAAAAATATATTTGAATCACTTTGTCTTTTTTGCCAGCCACTTGTTCCCGTTTAATATCATACAAATAAAAAGTAAAAATTGTTGCTGCAATAGAAATGGCGGTAATAGCTTTTAGAATAAATTTAGCGGTTAATTCACCGTCAAGAAAGCTATTAACCGTAGCAATCAGCCAACCAATCATTACCACGGACGAAACAAATAAAACCAAATAAGTAAGCCACCGCCGCACGCCTGAATCCTTGCCCAAAGCGCCGGAAAACAGATTCTTATAAATCTGCCACATAGTGATGTAAAAAATCGGCGCTGAAATTATTAAAGCTGAAATTGCAAACTTCAACTGATGAGGAGAATAGCGGCCGCGAAATTGCTCAAGCGCGTCAATAATATTCTTATTAATAATTTGAAAAATAATCATGCCGGCTGACAGCGCCATAAAAATAAGCGCCACCAATGACAGCATATAGAAAAAAGCGAATTTAGCCGCATTGTTGTTTGTGTTCATATTTTTTTTTAATAAATTAGGCGCGCCCAAGGCGCTGTCAGACTTAATGTCTGACAGCGCCTTGGGCGCTATTTCTTAACTATTAATTATTTAAAATAGTATCACTATATATGCGTTGCTCTGTTAAGATAAACTTCCAAACGCCTCTAAATACTTTTCGGCCGTCTTTTTCCAGCTAAACCGCTTAGCTTGTTCCAATCCTTTATTAATTAAATTGTTCTGTAAATCATGATCAGTCAAAATTTGCTCCATCGAGCTGGCAATTTCAGCAATATTATAAGGGTCCGCCATTATAGCCGCCTCTCCGGCCACTTCAGGCAAAGAAGAAACAGAACTGCATACAACAGGAATCCCGCAAGCCATTGCTTCTAGAGGCGGGAAGCCAAAGCCCTCGTAAAAAGACGGGTAGACAAATAAAGCCGCTAAATTATAAAGATAAATTTTGTCATCCGCTCCAACATATCCTAAAAATTGAATATCATTTTTATACTCTGATTTTTTCCACTCTTTAAAAATATTTTTAACTTTCCAGCCATTGCCTCCGGCTATCACTAATTTTACTTCTGCTAATTCCCTGTTTTTTATTCTTAATTCATTATAAGCTTGAATCACTCCTTCAACATTCTTGCGCGGTTCCAAAGTGCCCAGATACAAAATAAATTTTTTGGGCAAATTATATTTCTTCTGCGCAGATGTAAAATTTTGCCAGCCCGCGTTATTATCTATCTTGCGATATTGCCTGCCAATACCGGAATAAATCACCTTTATTTTTTCAGGGCTAATCCCGCATAGTTCAACAATATCTTGTTTAGTATTTTCAGAAACCGCTATAACTTGGTCAAAATTGCCTGCTAACTTCTTAATATTAATCATTCCATGCCAAAAATTCTTGCGGAAAGAAAAAAACTCCGGATACCTTAAAAACGACAAATCATGAATAGTTAAAATGCTCCTGCATTTGCCGGACAAAGCGATAAAATTGATATGCGACATTAAAAATATATCCACTCCAAGCAATTTATCAATTTTCGGCTTATGCAATATTTTCTGCATTGCATAATTAAATATTTTATTCGGGTATCTTGCGCCAATAATTTCAACATTATCACCTGTAAATTCTGGCATTCTACCGCTTAAATCTCTTCCTGAATTGTAAAACAATTTATACTTATTTTTTTTATCCAGCTTTAAAATCTCCTTGATTAAATTTAACGTATATTCTGGAATGCCGCTGTATTGCGCGTCCATTAGTGTTCTGATGTCTATACCTATCTTCATAAAACATGAAACATGGAACATGGAACAAATGACTATGTTACGTGTTACGTGTTATATGTTACGTGTTTATTATATTCTTCCTTTATAAATTTTTCTATTTCTCTTTTAAACCTTTCAGTTGAAAATTTTTCAGCATGCCGGCGAATTACTTTTGGATCAAAACCGCGGCTATTAAAATTCCTCAACACTTCAACTAAATCTTCAACTGTTTGCTTATTAAAAAATTTGCCTGTTGCGTTTTTAACAACTATTTCAGCCGCGCCGCCTTTTCTGAAAGCAATCACCGGCCTGCCAGAAGCCATTGCTTCAATCATAGTAATGCCAAAATCTTCTTCTTGGGGATTTAAAAATGCCTGGCACTTGCTATATAACTCAGCTTTGATTTCGTTATTCACTCTGCCTAAAAATTCAATATTATCGCTATCCCCTGCTATTTTTTTAAGCCGCGCCAAATCAACTCCATCGCCAAAAATTTTAAGCTTTTTACCTAATCGGCTGCAAGCTTTGATTGCTAAATCCACTCTTTTGTAAGGCGCCAGCCGTCCGCCAATTAGGAAATAATCCGCCAAATCATCTGAAATATAAAATTTATTTAATTCAACCGGCGGATAAATAACAATTGAGCCGCGCCGATAATATTTTTTAATCCTTTTTTGAACCGTATAAGAATTGGCTATGAATTTGTCAACCCTGTCAGCGGCCTGCCTGTCCCAAAGCCGAATATAATTTAAAACCAAAGAAATAATTTTTTTAAAGTATTTATTATATTTAAGCTCATTTATGTATTGATGCGTGTAATCCCAAACATAGCGGGTTGGCGTATGGCAATAACAGATATGCAGAGTATCAGGCGAAGTAATTACACCCTTGGCAAAAGCGCTGGCATCTGAAATTACTAAATCATATTGGCTCAAATCAAAAAATTCAACCGCCATTGGCATAAACGGCATATACCATTGATAATGTTTAATTCCGCCCGGCAGTTTTTGAATTATTGAAGTCTCAATTTTTCTGCCTTTAAAATACTTTAGAACATTCTTCTTCTCATAAAGCAAAGTATAAATAGGCGCTTCAGGAAACATATCCGCCAATACTTTTAAAACTTTTTCCGCGCCCCCGTCCTGGGCGAGATGATCATGAATTAGTGCAACTTTCATTTATTAAAAATTACGAATTAAGAATTACGAATTAAGAATATATATTTTTATTTCTATTCTTACTTTTTAATTCTTACTTCTTAACTCTCGCCTATTCCGCTTTTCTCCCTTTAAACACCGCCAGCGGCGTTCGCAGCAGTATGGCCAAATCAAATAATAAAGACCAATTTTCAATATAATAAATATCTAGTTTTACTTCGTCCTCAAAGCTTAAATCACTGCGTCCTGATATTTGCGCCAGCCCTGTAATGCCGGGCTTGATGCTTATAACCTTCTTGTGATGATGCTCGTATCTGGCCACTTCCCGCGGCTGGTGCGGCCTGGGGCCGACCAAGCTCATATTTCCGGCTAATACATTAAAAAATTGCGGCAATTCGTCTATGCTATATCGCCTAATGAATTTTCCTACTCTTGTTAATCTTGGATCATTGGCAATTTTATAAACCGGCTCGCCCTGCTTAATGTTTTGTTTTTCTATTAGTCCTTTTTCGTATTTTAATGCGGGGCTATCACCGTATTCTTTGCCAACGCAATGCTGTATCTGCATTGACCTAAATTTAAAAAGTTTAAATACCCCGATTTTACTGACTCTTTCGTTTTTGTAAAATATAGGCCCGCGAGAGTCAAACTTAACAAATAAGGCGGCAATAATCATTATCGGGCTGAAAAAAATTGTAAAAAATATAGCGGCAACAACATCAAAAATCCTCTTAACAATCCTGCCCCAGCCGTCTAAAGGCGTTTTTTTAACCTCAACAATCGGAATGCCTGCAACTTCAGCCACTTCTGTTTTTAAAACTTTAGCGCCGAGCAAGTCAGCCGCGTATTTAAAAGTTAAATGGTGCTCGTCCGTAAAATCATATAAACGCAAAGTTTCCGCTTTAGTTAAATTCGGATCGCTTTGTATTATCTCATCAACTTGTTTGCTTTTTAAAAATTCAGCCAGCTCTTGAGCCGCATCAATGCTAAAATCACGCAGACGTTTTACAACTTCATAGCCGGAATTTTTTTGGCTGGAAAATTCATGAATTAAATTATCAGTAGTCTTGCTGTTGCCGACTAAAACTACTTTATGCGCGCCGATATCATATTTAAACAAACCGCGCTGGATTAACCTGATTAAAGCGCGCGCGATACTGATATAAATTATGGCTAATACCCAGCCGGCTAAAACAATAAAACGAGAATCAAATAATTCCCGCTTTATAAAAATCAGCGCTACAATTAACATTAAGCCGGTAGAACAGGCCAATACAACTCTATATATCTCTTTAATTAATCTTCTAGCTCCTTTTATATTATACAAACCTGCCAAAGCGAAAATAACAAGCCAAAACAATGCAATCAATAAGACAATCTTAATATAACCATGAAATTCCAAATCAAAAATTATCGGCCTAAACCGCTGAAAAAACTCTGTATAACGAATATAATAAGCTGAAATCCCCGCCAATACTATCATGGCAAAATCCAGCGGCACAATAAGGAATGAAAATAATAGTTCGGATCGCTTCATAATGCGTAATGCGTAACAAAAAAGTGTATGTGTTATGAGTTATGAGTTACGCGAACTAAAATTCCAACAGCATCAAAGCAGGCTATAAGCCGGATTCTGTATCCCAATAGGGACGGCAATTATCTATCTAGCCCTAAAGTTGCCCAAAGGGTCTTGCGAATCACTTAGCACGGCAATAAAATATTGCCGGTTTATTCTTGCTTCAAATGGGGTTTGCCATTCTTGGCTGTCACCAGCCAGAAAGGATTGTAGCCTTTTGCCTCGAGAGTAAAAAACACCAATCCACTTTTCACCTTTTACCTCGCCGCAGTCCCGCAGAATTGCGGGACGAAGACGGATTGCCCCGCCCATAATACAGCGAAATTAGTATAGTCTCTGCGGCACTTTCCGTGCCCCGCAATATTGCGGGACCGTGGGTATTACCCACCATTACGACATTTTAGCAAAGCTAAAAAGGAAGTCCGGACTTTCCTCCCCGCAATACTGCGGGGCAATTGCCCGCCTGCCCTGATGCTGTTGGAATTTTTAAAAAACAAATTTAATATCAATATATTATCACTTTAAGAATTAATTGTCAAGCATTAATTATTGGCCCTGATTTATTGCTTTCAACTAATATTAAACAAAAATAAGCTATCAAAAACATTACAAATTAATCTGCGGACATTATAATTTATTGCTATTTGTTTTAACAACGCAAGTAAAAAGCGGTCCAAATTTCTTGAACCGCTTATGTCGGTCGCAAGACAGTGATTAACAAATCATTGTCTTACTTTTTTTATTCCAAAATTTTCAGACCGTCTTCTACGCTGATGCCGTCATTAACAATGCCTGAAATAGCCCTTACCATTCTATCAGGATGTTTGTGCTGAAATACGTTGCGGCCTATGGAAACACCGCTGCCTCCTGCATCAATCGCGCCCTTTACCATTTCCAGTATCTCCCTGTCTGAATCCATTTTTGCTCCGCCTGCAATTACCACAGGAACCGAACAGCCCGCAACAACTTCTTTAAAGGTCTCTGCAGATCCTGTGTATGAAACCTTAACAATATCGGCTCCCATTTCACTCCCAACACGCGCCGCATGCTTTATTACTTTAACATCATACTCATCCTTAATCTTCTCGCCCCGGGGATAAATCATGGCAAGAAGCGGCATGCCCCATGTACGGACTTCATAGCTTACCCTTCCAAAATCATTTAACATCTCTTTTTCACCGCCATTTCCCAGATTTACATGTATGGATACAGCGTCAGCGCCCAATTTTATCGCCTCTTCAACCGAACAAACCAGAGTTTT
>JAYEOU010000138.1:0-7544 GCA_034723335.1 Patescibacteria group bacterium | reverse complement strand
TTATTAAACAAAAAAATGCGCGGCAGAATGCATTTACCGCGCATGTTGATGTTTTTTTAATGATTCTTTGTTTTTAATGTTTTTAATTGCAAAAAAGTAAAGAGCGAAATTATTATGGCGGCGCTGGCAAGGCCCAATATCCAATAAAGGCGCCTACCGGTAACGGAATAAAACACAATTCCTGAAATCCATGACGACCAAGCTATAAGCGCTCAAATAAACACTGATATTTTTATTATAATGCCTCCTTTATTTTTTAATTTTATTATAATCTCAAAATATGAAAAAGTCAATCAGGGCGCGGTTTGCGCCGTCTCCAACAGGATATTTGCATATAGGAAGTTTAAGGACTGCGCTTTTTTGTTATCTAACCGCAAAAAATTTAGGCGGCAAATTAATATTGCGCATTGAAGATACTGACCAAAAAAGGGAGGTTAAAGGAGCAGTTGACGGCTTGATTAAAATTTTAAACTGGGTCGGCATTAAATTTGACGAAGGCCCTTATATCGGCGGGAATTACGGTCCATACATCCAAAGCCAGCGAATTGATATTTACAAAAAATACGCTGAAGAATTATTAAAAACAGGCAAGGCATATAGATGTTTTTGCGCGCAGGAACGATTGCAAAAAATGCGCCAGGACCAGCAAGCCAGAAAATTGCCGCCGCGCTATGATCGCGCTTGCAGGGATTTAAGTGAGGTTGAAATAGAAAAAAGAATCAAAAAACACGAAAAATTCGTAATCAGGCAAAAAATTCCGCTTAAAGGAGAAGTTATGGTTCATGATGAATTGCGCGGTGATATTAGATTCATGGCCGAAGACTTAGAAGATCATATTTTAATAAAATCCAATGGCATGCCAACATATCAGTTTGCTTTAGTGGTTGATGATCATTTAATGCAAATCAGCCATGTTATTAGAGGCGCAGAATGGATTCCTTCTTTTCCTAAAAATATTTTGCTTTATCAGTCCTTTGGCTGGCAGCCGCCAAAATTTTATCATATACCGCTTACATTAAATAAAGAAGGCGGCAAGTTAAGCAAGAGGCAAGGTGATGTAGCGGTTGAGGATTATCGCGCCAAGGGTTATTTGCCAGAAGCAATAATAAATTTTTGCGCGTTACTCGGATGGCATCCGAAGAATGACCGTGAATTATTTACACTTAAAGAACTGGAGAAAGAATTTAAAATTGAAGATATGGGCGCGAGTCCGGCAATTTTTGACATTGAAAAATTGGATTATTTTAATGGATATTATATTAGGCGGATGGATTTAGGCAAATTAGTTGAGCTGTGCAAGCCGTATATAGAAAAGCATTTAAAGAAAATAGCGGATCAAGGGCGCTTTTTTGTAAAAGTCGCGGCAGACAGGCAAGGCATTATAGAATATACTAAAAAAATTATAGGATTGGAGCAGGAACGGCTTAAAAAGCTGTCGGAAATAGGGGAATTGACAGAATTCTTTTTTGTTGATAAGCTGGAATATCCGGCTGAACTTTTAATTTGGAAAAAAATAACCGCTGAAGAAACAAAGAAAAATTTAGAAAAAGTTTATGAATTGTTGGAAAAAATTCCTGAAGAGAATTGGACTAATGACAGTATTGAGGATGCATTAATAAGTTATATTCAGGCAAAGAAAGAAAAAGTTGGGAATTATTTATGGCCAATGCGCGCGGCTTTAACAGGGCGCGAAGCCAGCCCAGGACCTTTTGATGTTGCGGAAGTTTTAGGGAAAGAGGAGAGTTTAAAGAGAATAAAAGAAGCGATTAATAAATTATAATAATATTTTTTTGGTCTTTTTTAACAATGAAAGGAGGGTTTAATGAAAATATGTTATGTTTGTGGAAAAAAAGGAAAAAAGATAGGCACCCATATTGACAGAACAGGCAACCCGAATCGTCCCATTGTGTTCCATAGATATATCTGCGCAAATAAAAAATGCGTACATCACGGGCAACATATTGGCGATGAAGATATCAGAGGAAAATATTAAAATTCATTCTCCTGAGGAGGTTTAAATTTTTAGACCTCCTTTTATTTTTGTTAAAATTATCGTATAATAAAATCATAATTTGTATGTTACGCGTTATGAATTATGCGTTACGCGATTATTGATTATATGATAATTAAAAACAAAAAACAAATTGCCACAACTAAATTAAGAAAGATGGCTTTAGAAATAATTGAAGCTGGAATTGAAAGTGTTTTGCCAGTTAATTTAATGCAATCTGTGGTCAGTTATAACATCAAACAGAAAGTATTAACTGTGCAAAATAAAAAATATAATTTAAAAAATGGCCGTATTTTTATTATCGGCGGAGGCAAAGCAGCCGGGCTAATGGCTGAAGAAGCAGAAAAAATAATCGGCCCTGACAATATAATTGCAGGAGCTGTTAATTGTAAAACCAACGATTATGCAACAGAAAAGATAAAAATTATAAAAGGCGGCCATCCTATTCCCAATCAAGCAGGCGTTAAAGGAGTTGAAAAAATGCTGGCGCTTAAAAAAGAATATGCAATATGTAAAGATGATTTAGTAATTTGCTTGATTTCCGGCGGCGCTTCTGCTTTAATGCCAAGCCCTGCTAATGGAATAAGTTTAAGAAATATACGGGAAATAACAAAATTATTGCTAATTTCAGGCGCTCAAATTCAAGAAATTAATACGGTGAGAAAGCATTTATCTAGAATTAAAGGCGGGCAATTAGGGAAATTTTTTGCGCCCGCAACTGTTGTTTCATTAATTATATCTGATGTTGTTGGCAATGATTTGAAAACAATCGGCTCAGGTCCGACTGTTGCTGATACCTCAACTTGTAAGCATGCTTATAAAATATTAAAAAAATATGGTTTATTAAAAAAAACGCCAAAGAATATAATCGCGTATTTTAAAAAAGGATATGAAGGCAATGAAGGCGAAATTTATAAACCTCGTCTTTATTTGTCTAAAGAATTAAATAATTGCTACAACCATATTATCGGGGATAATCAATTAGCTTTAAACGCAATGAAAGATAAGGCAAATCAGCTTGGGTTAAAACCATTAATTGTTACTGCTGAACAAACAGGAGATTCTGCTAAAGCGGCTCAAATAAGAGCGCAAGAAATAATAAGTAAAAAATATAAAGCATGTAATGTAATCTTGATTGGCGGTGAAACAACATTAAAATTGCCGGTTAATCACGGCAGAGGAGGAAGAAATCAGCATTATGCGGCGGCTTCAATGCTAACAATGAAAAAGTGCGTTAGTGAGTGGGCTATGGCCAATGTAAGCACTGACGGCTCGGATTATTTAGCTGATGTAGCTGGCGCAATTATTGATAATGATTCTTTTGTCTTGGCAAAAAGCAGAGGGATTGATGTTGAAAAATATATAAAAAGATATGATAGCAATAGCTTATTTAAAAAAATTAACAGATCATTAATTGTAACTGGTGATATAGGAACTAATGTCGGAGATGTGATGGTTTATATTTCTTTACAAAAACAAAAAAGTAGTTTAATATAAAAGTATAAAAACAAATTAATTTAACTTTCTTGCGAGAGTTAAAATAAAAAATATGCCAAACACAAACGATAAAAATGCTTGCCTTGATTCAGATGAAGTTCGCTTGGATTCAGCCGAGCAAAATCAAAATAATGATGATTTGGACGCAGAATTACAAGCCGATCAAAGCGATGACGATGAATCAATTAACAATGAATTAAAACAAATGGCTGACAGCAATAATGATGATGCTAATAATAAAGAAAATGAATCAGCGCAATATAAAAGACAGCCTCGCAGCATTGCCGCCGCATTCTGCGGGGTTACGCCAGAGGCGGCGGCGGAATTGTCTTCCGATGAGCTTTTTAATGAGTCTTCTGATGAGCATTCTGATGAGCATTCTGATGAACTTTCCGATGAGCTTTCCGGCGAGCCTTCTGATGAGTTTGATTTAGATGTTAATAAATTAGATGAACAAGAAGAGCAAAAAATAACTGATGAAAATGTAGTAGTGCTAAAATCAAAAATGATTCTAGCTAAAAAATTATTAACTAACATCAAGGAGAGTAATGACCGCTTAATACAAATACTGTCAGGATTGATTAGCAGTGAAGATGAAGCCATAATCAGCATTGGACAGATGAGCGATGATCAATTTGAGCCAAGCAATAACAAAACAGCCGACAATAAAATTATTGAAGGTGTATTTGACGGCGAAAATATGATTGGTCCCGACGGCAAGCAATATAGCGTGCCTGCTAATTACGCCTCTAAATCAAAATTAGTTGAAGGCGATATTCTAAAGCTTACAATTACGGCTGACGGCACTTTTATTTATAAGCAAATCGGGCCTATTGAACGAAACAGGATAGTGGGGAAGCTTGAAAGAAGCAGTGATGGCAGTTATACTGCCGCGGCTAACGATGAAAATTGGCGAATTTTAACAGCCAGCATAACTTATTTTAAAGGCGAGCCCGGTGATGAAATAGTAATTTTAATTCCTAAAACAGGGAAAAGCAAATGGGCCACGGTTGAGAATATTGTGCGGAAAACAGAGAATTAGGAATAATAGACCTGTTGCGTAATTAGTTCCTACTGCGATTTCCATATTTTGGCTAAATTTTCCTAAAATTTTAACGCCTATATTCTATATAAGCTTATAAAATTTTTGAAAAATTTATCTCAAAATCTGAAAATTTTTACCCCGTTGGATAACTGGGGTCGTTACGAAACTAATTACGCAACAGGTCTAATGAATCCGCGCGCGCCAGGCAATATTTTATCGGCGCGCTTTTTTATTTTCAGCAGAAACCGAATTTATACGATTTTTTTAAAAATCGTATAAACTCGGTTTCTTTATTAGACTTGTCGCGTAATTAGTTTTGTAACGTCCCGCAGTATTGCGGGATGAGACAAATTTTTCAAACAATTTTTGAGGTTTAAGCTAAGCTAAGCTAAAAAAATTTTTGGAAAATTTGACCAATCCGCCAGCTGGCGGAGCAGTAAAAAATAATTACGCGACAAGTCTATTACAGCTTGATTTTTTTTATTTTAATGGTAGAATATAAGAGTGATTTGAAATTTGTAATTGCGTTGCGCGTTCCATGTTACGCGTTACGCGCTACGCGAATTATGGCAACATTATACAGAAAATACAGGCCACAAAATTTTAAAGAAACCGTTGGCCAAGATTACATTAAATTAACATTAGAGCATGAAATTATAACAGGCAAAATTGCGCATGCTTATCTTTTTTGCGGTCCGCGGGGCATTGGCAAAACCACATTAGCCAGGGTGGTAGCCAAAGCGGTTAATTGCGAAACAAGAAAAGAAGATAGCGCGCAGCCGTGCTGTAAGTGCCCAACTTGCCGGGAAATTACCCAATGGCAGGCATTAGATATTATTGAAATAGACGCGGCAAGCCATACAGGAGTTGATAATGTAAGGGAAAACATTATTGCCAATGCCAGAGTTGCGCCTTTAAAATATAAATATAAAATTTTTATTATTGATGAAGCGCATATGCTGTCAATATCGGCTTTTAACGCTTTACTGAAGATTATTGAAGAGCCGCCTAAGTATGTAATTTTTATTTTATGCACTACTGAAGTCCATAAAGTGCCGACTACGATTATTTCACGTTGCCAAAGATTTGATTTTAAAAAGATAAGCGTGTTCGATGTTGTTAAAAAATTAAATTACATAATTAAAGCTGAAAAAATAAAAATTGATAAGACAATATTGGAAGCTATCGCGCGCCATGCTGAAGGCCATATGCGGGATGCTGAAAGCCTGCTTGGCCAGATTGTGGCGATTGGCGGCCGTGAAATTACGCAAGAAGAAGCTGACCTGGTTATTCCAAGAAGCGATTTAGCCGAGGTTATAAATTTAATAGATAATTTAGCCAAAAAAGATTGCGGCGGCGGAATTAGATTAGTTAATAAATTGGTTGATGAAGGAGTTGATCTAAAAGTATTTTTAAGCGGCTTAATTGAAATTATGCGCAGAATAATGATAACTAAAATAAATCCAGCTTTAACTGAAAAGCTTGGCTTGGAATTAGGTGAAAATTTAGAAATGCAAATTAATAAAATCAGCCAGGGTCTAACCATTGAACAATTATTACAATTTATTGAACAATTTATTGAAGCGCGCAATAAGCTTAAGGGAAGTTTTATTATTCAGTTGCCGATTGAACTGGCGATTATTGAGCTTTGTTCGGCTTCTTCGCGGCCCAAGGCAACGGGCGCTTCTCCTGTTTCACCGCCCATTGCCCAGCCGTTCGCGAACCCCGCCCCTCGCGAGGAGCCGGGGAACAGCGGGGCGTGGAGCGGGGCAAAAAAGGAGAGTTATTCAAAAACATTTAATGTTAATCAAGATAATTCTGTTGCAACTAAACCAATACAAACAGCTCCAGCCGTTAAAGCCGCTATGCCTGCCGGTTTTTGTAAAAATCAAGTGTTAGAAAAATGGAATGAGGTTTTAGCAAAAATCAAGCAGCATAACCATTCTTTGTCTTTTATTTTGCGGGTTTGCCAGCCCAAAAATTTAGCCGGCAATCAATTATTCCTGGCTTTTAAATATAAATTCCATAAAGACAGGGTCAATGAGCCGAACATTAGAGCAATAATAGAAGAAGTCTTGCTGCAAGTTTATGGATTTCCCATTATAATTGAAGCTGTGGTTGATGAGAATTTACAAATAGCCGGCAATGGATTTGGAAATAGCGCGGCCGGCAATGCCGCGGCTGATATAGCGCCTAAAGCTGGCTCAACAGACTCTGGACCAAAGCCGGCAGGCGGACACAATAAAAATAATAATATGGTAGATAGCTTATTAAAGACCTTTGGCGGAAAGGTTGTAGATTGAATTCGGGGATCGTCTAATGGTAGGACGCTTGGTTCTGGTCCAAGTAATCGAGGTTCAAATCCTTGTCCCCGAGCACTGAGTAAAAGTCCAGTTAATCCGGGTTCGACGCATCATCCGATGCGGCGCCAGGTCGGATGACCTGGCGAATCCCTGTCCCCGAGCCATAATAAAAACAGGCCTGAATTTGGCCTGTTTTTATTGTGGCTCGGATTTTATAAAGAAATTCGAACTAATTTTAAAAGGAAATTCGGATAACGTTTGCGGTCGCCCCATCCCGACCGCAAACTTCTTTCTTAAAAACAGACGCGCCTTTCAGAAAAAACTGCCAAAGAACCTGTAAAAAATATCGGCTCGAACTTTATTTTAACCAAAAGCAAACTTTTCTCTTTTTTTATTCTATCCATCCGCTAACCCCGACCACCGCCCCAAGGCTTGTATATTCCATTTTGTCATATTACACTTTAGAATATATCATATAAATATAATAAGTGCAATGTATGAGTAGTAATTTATATACAAAAGAACATCAGGCAATAATTGAAAAATTAAAACAAGCCCGACATGAAACAGGGCTTGATCAAATTGCCGTGGCTAAAAAGCTGGGCAAAACGCAGTCTTATATTTCTAAGATAGAATCAGGACAGCGCAAAGTAGAGGTACTGCAACTTAAAAAATTTGCAAGAATTTA
>JAYEOU010000137.1:4376-7603 GCA_034723335.1 Patescibacteria group bacterium | reverse complement strand
ATTAAGTTTAAATAGATTTAAAGTTAATGACTTTCTATGCTATTTTTAACTTCAATTTTATACTAATTTTAGTAAAAATTTTGTTTAACTATTAAAAAATCAGCAACCATTTTTGACCATTAAACCTATAAACATAATTATTAAACCTTGACGCTTTTTAACATATTTTAATATAAATCAGCGATCAAATCAACGACTGCAGTCTCCTTAACATCTCCGGCAATAAAGGCTTCAACACTTCAACAAACCTGATTAAAAACGGGGCAACTTGCGAATCCACTATCCATTTGCCAAAAAAAGTTTCAATAATAGCATAGCGGGAGGCAACAGACAAAATTAAGCCTAATGACAGTCCGCCTAAAATAAAACCCAAAACGGCTCCGGCCAATCGGTTAATGGTTTTTAAAAATGGTATAATAGAAATAATATTATAAGTCTTGTCCAGTAAAGAAAAACCAAAACAAACCAAGCGATTTATTATTGTAAATAAAATAATAAATACAACCACCTTGCCTATTGTATCATGGCCAAAAAATAAATTCTCAGCCAATTTAAAAACGTCTACATAAAAAATACTGGCCAGCCATGCGCCTGCAACCACTCCTGCTAAAGACCCAACAGTTCTAATTAAACCAAAAAACAAGCCGTAAAAAATGAAGCCGGCTAAAATAATAATTAAAGTTATATCAAAAATGATCATAAATATATTGATAAGATATAAATTTCAAATGTCAATCCGCCAGCTGGCTGATTGACATTTGAAATTCAATAATTAATTCTCGGAAACAATACATCGCCTTTTTTAATTTGAGTATCGGGACTTAATCCACCCCATTCAGTCGCTTCTTTAAAATCTTTTTTCATTTCTTCTGTCGGATCCAGTCCCAAC
The DNA here is from genome assembly GCA_034723335.1 of Patescibacteria group bacterium. Lineage (GTDB taxonomy): Bacteria > Patescibacteriota > Patescibacteriia > Patescibacteriales > VMTK01 > DAOWHZ01. Next base: position 6,714 of record JAYEOU010000137.1, on the reverse strand, counting down.
TGCGACCAAATTTTTTCAGCGGTTTCCGGCATAAACGGCCAGACCATCCAAGCTAATATGCGCAAACTTTCTAAAATATTATACATCACCGCGCCAATCCGCTCATCTTCATTCTTTATCAACTCCCACGGCTTATTTTCAGTAATATAATTATCCAAAAATTTAATCTCACTATTTATAATTTCAATTGCTTTATTTATTTGTAATTTTTCTAAACTATCTTTATATTCAACCCAATTAATTTTTAATTTTGCATTGTCACTTTGTATTTTGCGTTTTGAGCTTTGCATTTTTTCAGCCAAAGCAACTGACCGCGCCGCCAAATTCCCTAGCCCATTTGCTAAATCAGCATTATACTTTTCATTAAATTTATCAAAACTCACATCTCCGTCATGGCCAAATGTTGTAGCGCTCATCAGCAAATAGCGCGCGCCATCCACGCCGTATCTTTTCACTAAATCTTCCGGCGCAATCACATTACCTAAAGACTTGCTCATTTTTTGGCCGTCCACCATAAAAAAGCCGTGTATAAACAGCTGTTTCGGCAAAGGCAAACCAAGCGCCAAAAGCATGGCCGGCCAAATTGTAGCATGCACGCGCAGAATATCCTTGCTCATTAAATGCAAATCTGCAGGCCACTCCTTCGCCAAGGCTTCGGAGCGCAGGCTATTTTCAACTTTACCCTCAGTAGCTTTCTTGACATCCGTAGCCTTAGCGAAGGATGTAGCGAAGGAGGGCAAGCCAGTTAAATAATTCAAAAACGCATCAGCCCAGACATACGAAGTATGGCTTTCATCCCAAGGCAATGGCACGCCCCATTTTACATTTTTTCTTGAAAATGAAATATCTTTTAAACCCTCTTTATAAAAATTTACCACTTCATTTTTTCGCGCCATTGGCCTAATCTCAAATTCATCTTTTTTAATTTTATCTATCAACTTATCTTGATACTTGGACAGCTTAAACATATAGCACTTTTCGCTCATCTTTTCCGGCGCAATCCCATGATCGGGGCATTTGCCATTAATTAAATCCTTTTCACTTTTATACTGCTCGCACCCCTTGCAATATAATCCTTCGTATTCGCCTAAATAAATATCACCTTTATTATACAAACACTGCAGAGCATTTTGCACAGCTTTTTTGTGCTTTGAATCTGTGGTGCGTATAAAATTATTATTGGAAATATTCAGCTCATCCCAGGCCAACTGATATTTGGCCGCAATTTCATTAACAAACTCCTGCGGCTTTTTGCCTTGCTCTTTTGCTTTCTCGGCAACTTTTGCTCCATGCTCATCAGTGCCAGTCAAGAAAAAAACTTTATCGCCAATCATCCGATGATACCGGGCTAAAACATCAGCCGCAATCGTAGTGTAAGCGCTGCCAATATGCGGCGCGTCGTTTACATAGTAAATTGGGGTTGTGATATAGAATTTGCTAGTCATATATTCACTTGGCTCCTCTTTTAATTTTTTGTTCATAAACCTTCATAAAAATTAGCATTGATTTAAATAAATTTTTAAAAATTTTCTATTTTGTTTATTTCGTAATCTTTTGTTAATTTCGTGTGTTTATAATCACTACAAACTCCCCTTTCTGCGCGTTTTTATCTTCTTTAATCTCTTTAATAATATTTTCTATATCTCCGCGGTAAACCGTCTCATGCATCTTTGACAATTCCCTGCAAACAATAACGGACTGCAATTTTTTTTCCTTGTCCTCCATAGCTTTTTTACCAGTCAAAGCTCGAATATCGGCGGGAATAAAGGATAATAATTCTTCAAGAAATTTGATTATTCTATGTTTTGATTCATAAACAACTACCGTAAATTCGCTTTCCATTATTTTTTTCAAAAACTTCTGCCGTCCTTTCTTATGCGGCGGAAATCCTAAAAATAAAAATTTATCTGCATGAACCCCGGAAATTGACAAAGCCGCAGTTACAGCAGACGTCCCCGGGACTGATTCAATTTGTATTTGATCCCCGAATTTCTCTATCGCGGCTTGAACTAATTTTCCTCCAGGATCAGAAATGCCTGGAGTGCCTGCGTCAGAAACTAATGCCAAATCTTTGCCGCGAGTCAACAATTCTAAGATCCGCTCAACTTTGGGCAATTTGGAATGTTGATGATAAGAAATAGTTGGAGTTTTGATTTTGTAATGTTTTAACAGCTTGCCTGTAACCCGCGTATCCTCGCACAAAATAAAATCAACTTCACCCAAAATGCGAAGCGCCCTTAAGCTAATATCTTCTAAATTACCAATTGGCGTTCCAATAATATATAACATAAAAAATAAAAAACTAAGCGAAGCCCCGTCGGATGACTGGGCGAAGCGC
>JAYEOU010000137.1:0-4276 GCA_034723335.1 Patescibacteria group bacterium | reverse complement strand
TAAAAAATAAAAAACTAAGCGAAGCCCCGTCGGATGACTGGGCGAAGCGCTCTCATAGATATGTCCTCTAAATTCCCGATAGGCGTGCCAACTATATATAACATAAAAAATAAAAAACTAAGCGAAGTCCCGTCGGATGACGGGGCGGAGCGCCCTTAAGCTAATATCTTCTAAATTACCAATTGGAGTGGCTACTATGTACAGCATATTAAAAAAATAAAAAACTAAGCGAAGTCCCGTCGGATGACGGGGCGGAGCGCCCTTAAGCTAATATCTTCTAAATTACCAATTGGCGTTCCAATAATATATAACATAAATAATTTCTAACTATCCACACTTTTTTATGTCAACAATCTTTAATTGTACTTCACGCCGCCTATTAAATTCATTCATCTCTATATAATATACAATATCAATTTTATCGTTAATCCGCAAATCCCGCCATTGCTCTGCCTGCCCAAACGCTATCGCCCAAAAAGAAGCTAAATCTCTACGATTGCTTTGTAATCGTAGAGATTTAGCTTCTTCTGCTATAAGTTTTAATTTAACATGCTGGCCGTTAATGCCCATATTAATAATATCTCTGATGCGCGCGTTATAGCTGACAAATTTGGGCTGCTGATTATCTTCGCCAAAAGGCGCAAATTTTTCTAAATTATCAGCTAATCGCTCACTAACTTCAGATAATTCCAATTCCGCGTCAATAATTATTTTTGAAGTTAAATCAGCACCTGCCAGCTCGCTGCCGGCAACCTGCTTAATCTTTTTAATAAAATCTTCTAAATTATCCTTGCCGTCAACACTAAAGCCGCATGCCATGGCATGCCCGCCGAATTTATCTAAAAATTCTTTGCATTGTTCAACAGCTTTAATAATATTAAATTCATTAATACTGCGTCCTGATCCTTTTATTTTATTATTAGATTGAGTAATCACTAATACCGGCTTATTAAAATTCTGGCACAACCTGCCTGCCACTAAGCCGATAACTCCTTCTGGCCAAGGCGCGCTATTTTTCGCTTTGTCTTTAGCCAAATTTGGATCAGATAGAATTAATATCTTGTCATCCATTAATTTTTTAGAGACAATTTCTTTGCAATATTCCGCGATTTCATTAGTTATTTCCTGCCGTTCAATATTTTTATCATTCAAGCGCCTGGCAATGGCTTGCGCTTCACTTTTATTTTTGGTTATCAGCAGTTCATAAGCAGTGTTGGCATGCTCCAAGCGGCCAGCCACATTAAGCCGAGGCGCAATCTGCCAGCCAATATTCCAAGCATTTATTTTATTATTGTTAATTTGCGCCACTTTTATCAGCTCAACTAAACCGGCTCTTTTTTGTTGATTTATAATTTTCAAGCCCTCTTTTACTAAAACTCTATTTTCACCAAGCAGGCTCACGCAGTCGGCAACAGTGCCGATTGCAACTAAATCTAAAATCTTTTGTTCAAGCTTTTTTTTATAATCTTCAGATAATGTTGATTTGCTAATTAATGCTTTGGATAGCTTAAAAGCCACGCCAACACCGGCTAAATATTCAAAAGGATATTTTTCATTTTTCAATATTGGATTGATTGTTAAGCAGCATGGCAATTCGTCTTTATTTTCAGAAGATACGTGATGATCAGTAATAATAATGTCTAAATCTAAACTCTTGGCATATTCAACTTCTTTTTTATTGCGAATTCCGACATCTACTGTAATAATTAATTTTACCCCGTCTTTTTGCAACGCGCTAATTGCTTTTTCATTCAAACCATTCCCTTCTTTAATTCTATCTGGAATATAAGCATCAACTTTAGCTTTTAATATGTCTAATGTTTCAACTAATACAGCCGAAGCCGTCACCCCGTCCGCATCATAATCTCCGTAAATTATAATTTTATTTTGCTCTTTAATATGCTTGATAATCAAATTAACAGCTTGTTCCATGTTCTTAAACAAAAAGGGGTCATAAGAATACTTTTTATAATCAGGATTGAAAAATTGTTTAATTCTCTCTGCCTCGCCGCTTTTTGCTTTATATCCCTTGCCTCGCCACAGTCCTCCCCCGATATTTATCGAAAGCGATTCCTTGTCTGCCGCCGCAATAATCCCGCGGTTAAAAAGCAACTGTAAAACAACCTGATTGTAATCAGGATATTTTTTAATTATTTTATCATTAATTTTAGGCAAAATTTGCCAATTTTTTTGTTGAAAGGTTGACATATATTTGTAAATATGCTTAATTTTTTTGTATAAAAAATCAATTTACAAAACCTCGGCAGTTCGTTCAGCGAACTGCCGTTTTTCTTTTAACTACAAGAATTCGTATTCGCGGCATTCGCATTATTCTTCACATAAATGCCAAACCAACAGTCCAAAGCACCATAGTAAAAATAATCATGATGCTTAAAAAAATCCAAATTATTTTTGTAATTGTTTTACGCTTCATAAATAAACTAAATTTTTTAATTTCCAATCCGCCAGCTGACGGATAGAATTTATTTAAAAATTTAGCCATTAAAAATCACTTATAAAATTAAAAATTATAACTGCATTATTTTAATGTTATCAGCGCTTCAATATCTTAACAAACACATCACTCGGAATTTCCACACTCCCCTTCCCTGCCGCCATCATTTTCTTTTTGCCTTTCTTTTGTTTTTCTAATAACTTTCGTTTGCGCGACACATCCCCGCCATACAGCTTGGCTGTTACATCCTTGCGCATTGCGGGTAATCTTTCAGCCGCAATAATCTTTCCGCCAATAACGGCCTGCAGTTTGAGCACAAACATCTGTCTTAGCAAAGTTTCCTTTAATATTTTAACAATCTCTTTGCCTCGCTTAAACGCTTCATTTTCATAAACTATGACAGTCAATGCCTCAATCGGCTCTTCAGCCACTAAAATGTCCATTTTAACAACATTGGCTTCCTTGTAATCTAAAACTTCATAATTAATAGATGCAAAACCAGAACTTACGCTTTTTATTTTATCATAAAAATCGGTTAAAATCATTGCCATTGGCATTTCATAATGCAATATGGCGCGCTCCTGAGTCTTACTACCCGAAGCTTTTTTAATATCCGCAACTTCGTCCAACGCCATAGGCTTTGACCGACGGCTATCCGCAGAGGGTGTGGCATAAGATGACAGATATTCTGTATTCTTATAAATACCTCTTTTATCCTGAACTAAACTCATAACCGCGCCTATATAATCCTTTGGAGTGATAATATCCAATATTACCCATGGCTCTTCAATCTTTTCTACCACTTCCCTATTCGGCAGCTGTTGCGGATTGCGTACTATTATTTTTTCTCCGGTTTTTTTATACACCTTATAAGCCACGCTTGGAATGGTAACGATTAAATCCAAATTATATTCCCTCTTTAACCTTTCCTGAAAAATTTCTAAATGAAGCAGGCCTAAAAAACCACAACGAAAACCAAAGCCCAATGCCTGTGAATGCTCCGGCTCATACGCTAAAGCGGCGTCATTCAGCTTTAATTTTTCTATGGCTTCCCGCAATTCTTGAAATTCATTGCCTTCGCGCGGAAAAATTCCTGCAAAAACCATTGGCTTAATCTCTTTATAATCCTGCAATTGCTTAACTTCGCCGGCTGTTTTTTGCAATGTTATCGTATCTCCGACTCGACACTCGCTTACATCCTTAAAACCAGTTACAATATAGCCGATTTCCCCTGTTTTTAATTCTCCTGTTGACAAATAATCCGGCTTGAATATACCAACATCCAATGCTTCGCTGGTTGCTCCGGTGGCCATTAATTTTATTTTATCGCCTTTTTTAATCTCGCCGTCAACAACACGCGCATACGCAACAACACCTTTGTATTCATCATAATTAGAATCAAAAATTAATACCCGCAGTAACGCGCCACGGCGCATTCCCGCGGGTATTGGCACGCGCTCAACCACAGCGTCTAAAATCTCTTCCACGCCCTGCCCGGTTTTACCTGAAGCGCAAATTATTTCATCTGATTTGCATCCTAATAATTTAATAATTTCATTCTTTGTTTTTTCTATTTGCGCCGCTGGCAAATCAATTTTATTAACAACCGGAATAATAATCAAGTCCTGCTCTATTGCTAAATATAAATTAGCCAGAGTCTGCGCCTGAATGCCCTGTGTAGCATCTACCAACAAAATAGCGCCTTCCACCGCAGCCAAACTGCGCGAAACCTCGTAACTAAAATCAACATGTCCGGGGGTATCAATTAAATTTAAAATATATGCGCCAGAAGCCGAGCTTCTGCGATTGCTTTGCAGTCGC
>JAYEOU010000136.1:0-7624 GCA_034723335.1 Patescibacteria group bacterium | reverse complement strand
ACTCAAAATTTGAAAATTTTTACCCCGTTGGATAACTGGGGTCGTTACAAAACTAATTACGCGACAAGTCTATTGATATGTTCCCTAAATTTCTAATTTCTAATTTCTCCCGCCTCTGCGGGATCCCGCCAAGGCGGTGATAATTTCAAAATTATGCCTAATAATAAAACAAGAATTTTATTAATAGAAGACGATTCGTTTTTACTTAGCATGTATGCCACTCAATTTGAGTTAGAGAATTTTAATGTGATTACAGCCGAGAATGGTGAAAAGGGATTAAAATTAGCTAAAAAAGAAATTCCGGAAATAATTTTGTTAGATATTATGCTTCCTGAAATGAATGGTTTTGATGTTTTAAAAGAGCTTAAGCTTAATAAGGCGACTAGTCAAATTCCAGTGATTTTATTAACGAATTTAAGCCAAAAAAGTGAAATTGAGCAGGGTTTAGCCATGAATGTTGAGGGTTATTTAATTAAAGCTCATTTTATGCCATCAGAGGTGGTAGACAAGGTTAAGCAAGTGTTGAGCAAATAAGAATTAAGAATTACGAATTAAGAATTACGAATTAAGAATTAAGGAATAGAAAATTATTAGAAGTGGATTTTTTAATCCCTTAATTCTTAATTTTAAAAATATGGAAGTACCATCAATTTTTTTAAATAAAATATTATCTGAGGCGGCTAAAAAAAATGCTTCTGATTTGCATTTGACAGTCGGCAGTTTGCCAATGGTTAGAATTAACGGCCAGCTTATTGTTACGGATGGTAAAAGTATTGTTACCAGCGAGACAATTAATAAGATTATTAATTCTTTTATTGATGAAAAGGAAATGATTAAATTTGAAAAAGATAAGGAAATTGTTCTGGTTAAAAATTTAGCTAATAATTTTCGTTTTCGCATTAATGCTTTTTATCAAAAAGGATTGCCATCTTTATCTTTTCATTATATTCCAGCCGATCCAAAAAGTTTAGCTGATTTAAAATCGCTGCGGGTTTTAGAAGATTTCATTAAGCTAAACCCCGGTCTTTTAGTTATAGCCGGTTCTTATGGCTCAGGCAAAACTGCTACAGCCGCCGCTTTGATTGAAGAAATTAATAAAAACAGCAATAAGTATATTATTACTATTGAAGATCCAATTGAATATTTGTTTGTTAACAAAAAAAGTATAATTGAACAAAGACAAATTGGTTCTGATGTTCAATCCGCTGTTGCTGGATTACGCCATTGTTTCAACGAGGATGTGGACCTAATTTATTTGGGTGAAATTAATAAAGAATTTGAGCAGGCCATGCCTCTTATTTTAGAATTAGCTGCCGGTAATTGTTCGGTAATTTTAGAGGTTAATATTAATAACGCGCTTGGAACTATTGAAAAAATTTTAAATGCCTTTAGATCTAAGGCTAATCAGGAAGCTGTTCGTTACAGTTTAGCTGATGTTTTATTTGGCATAATAGCGCAAAGATTAGTGTCTCGGCGAGGAGGAGGATTGATTTTGGCCACTGAAATATTATTGGCAAATTCTGCCGTCAAGTCATTAATTAGAGAAGGTAAAATTTATCAATTAGAAAGTGTAATACAGCTATCTAGAAAAGAGGGGATGATTAGCATGAGCAAGGCGCTGGAGGAGCTGGTTCAAACAGGAGAAGTAAGGCGGGAAGATATTAGGTAAGTTAGAAGTTAGAAGTAAGAATTACGAATTACGAAGTAAGAATTACGAATTAAGAATTAAGGCTTTAAAATTTTTAAGAGTAAATTTTATGTCCTTAATTCGTGATTCTTAATTCTTAATTCTTAATTCTTATTTAACATTATGGCTGTTTTTAAATATAAAGCGCTAGATAAAGACGGGAAAAAAAGGGCAGGTTTAATAAAAGCGGTTAGTGAGGATTCGGCGGCGGAAACCTTGCGCGAAAAAAATTTTTCCGTTATCTCTATTAAGGAATTAGCTGGCGCTAAAAGAGGAGGAATTACAATTTTAAATAGAATCAGCGTTAAAGATTTAGTTATTTTTTCCCGCCAGTTTGCGGTAATAATATCTGCCAATGTGTCTATGGTGCAGGCTTTGAATATTTTAATTGATCAAACTGAAAATGTTAGATTAAAAATGATTATTTCAGAAATTGCCGATGAAGTTGACAGCGGTTCCAGATTATCAGGCGCCTTGGCTAAACGATCTAAAGTATTTTCTGGTTTTTTTGTTAGCGTGATAAAATCAGGAGAGACATCTGGAAAGTTAAACGAAGTGCTTAATTATTTAGCCGATGAAATGGAAAAGGATCATGATATGATGAGTAAAATCAGGGGAGCGATGATTTATCCGGCTTTTATTCTGTTCAGTTTAGGCATAGTAGGGGTTATAATGATGGTATATGTAGTGCCGAAATTAACAGGTATTTTAACTGAAACAGGCGCGGATTTGCCTATAGCCACAAAAATTTTAATTGGCACTTCCGGATTTATATCCTGTTATTGGTGGCTGATTTTAATTATTTTAGCCGGCTTGGCTGTTGGCTTTAGATTTTATATCAGTAAACCATGGGGCAGAAAACAGTTTGATTTTTTGATATTGCGAGTTCCGATTTTTGGCAGACTATTTCAACTGATTTATTTGGTTCGTTTTACCCGATCTATGAATACTCTAATTGCCAGCGGCATAACTATTACTGATAGCTTAAAAATAGCTTCAGAAGTGGTGAGCAATAAAGCTTATCAGCAGTTAATTAATAAGACCGTTAAAGAGGTTGAGGATGGCAATTCTATTTCCAGCATATTTATCAAAAGCAAGGAGGTGCCTAAAATGGTTTCACAGATGATGAGTATTGGCGAGAAGACAGGCAAGCTTGATATTATTTTTGAACGCATTACTAGTTTTTATTCCAGAGAAATTACTAATATAGTGGCTAATTTAATGACGATAATGGAGCCGTTTGTTATGATAATTATGGGGATAGCCGTGGGTATAATGGTGGCGGCAATCATTTTGCCAATGTATAATTTAGCAAGTCAATTTTGAAAATCGCGAATTTACGCGAATATATAATTAATTTACCTTACGCATTTTAATAAATACTTATATTCTTTGCTGACATAACATAGAAATACAATAGAAATACAATAGAAATACAATAGAAATACAATTGTATCTCAATGTATTTCAATGTATCTCAATTGTATCAATGTATCTCAATTGTATCAATGTTAAAATAATGACTCTATTTATTGATTGCGCGTAAGGCGAATAATTAATTTAACTAAGAACTAGTTTTAAAATTATGGAACAAACAAAAAAAAGTCAAAATTATTTTATTAACCAGAAAGGATTTACCCTGATTGAATTATTGGTAGTTATTAGTATTATTGGTATTTTATCATCTTTTGCCGTAGTGTCGCTTAATAACGCGCGCCTTAAAGCAAGAGATGCTAAAAGAAAAGCTGATGTTGTTCAAATGAGAGTTGCTATTAGTATTTATTATGATGACCATAATCAATATCCAATATGCGGCACTTGGAGCGGAGCGGAAGCTGATTATGGAGCTTCTCCTGAGGCCGGCTCAAGCTGTTATAACAACACTCTTAACGCGGCTTTAATGTCAGGATCAAAACCGTATATGAGCGTATTGCCAAAGGATCCAAAAAATTCTAATAATGATCCGGCGGTAAGCAACACTTATTTGTATCGTTATGTTTCTACAAGCAACGGGGATCAATTTGCCTTGGTTTATGAAACTGAAGACACTACTGACAGTTCGCCGCAGGTAGTTAGAGGATGGTGAGAAGTGAGAAGCAAGAAGTAAGAAGTAAGAAATGAGTAAATTTTAATTAGTTTATTGTTGATTAACGAATTTTGTGGTATAATTGTGGATAAGTTGAATTTTAGAATTAAGAATTACGAATTAAGAATTAAGGTAAACAATTTTTCGTATCCGTAATTCTTAATCCGTAATTCTTAATTCGTAACAATTCTTCACAATATTCATTCCCATGTTTGTTGCTTAGTGGATTGATTTTTGTGGAAATTATAGAGAGGAGGTGAAATATGAGAAAACAAAAAGGTTTTACTTTAATTGAATTATTAGTCGTTATTGCTATTATCGGCTTATTGTCAACTTTAGCTGTGGTAGCTTTAAACAATGCCAGACAGAAAGCAAGAGACGCAAAACGTATTTCTGATATAAAACAAATTCAGACCGCGTTAGAACTGTATTATAATGACGAGAATGGTTATCCAGCGGCTGTTGCAGAAGCAGGCGCTATTACTGGAGCAACCAGCGGGGTAACTTATATGTCAATTGTTCCAAGTAATCCAAGCCCAAAAACTGACGGTTCCCCGAGTTGTCCGGATACCGGTTACGCTTATACCAAGGACGAAGATGGAGCTTCTTATCATATTCAATACTGCATTGGCGGACCAACCGGTGGTTTAACAAAAGGCACGCATAGAGCCACTCCGGCCGGTATTAAGGATGATTAATAATCAAATTCTTAAAGGGATCCTATTAAGGATTTAGATTTCCCCCGTCCCGCAGTATTGCGGGGCGGGGTTTTATTTTTAACTGAAAAGGTTATAATAAGGAACATATGTCCCGGAAAAATATTATTAAAATTTGCGACTATATTATAGAAATCAGTTTGTTAATTATAATTTTTTTTACTCCGATATATTTTGCTTTTGTCCAAGAAAATTATAATATTTTTGAGTTAAACAAATTAGCGCTGTTTAGGATTTTATTAATGGTAATGCTGTTGGCTTTTGTGGGGAAAATGTTTATTAAAAGAAAGCGATCCCGCCTCTCGCGAGAGGCGGGATCGCCTTCTTTTTTTGTATGGTTTCGGACACCTGCGGCAAAATTATTTTTATTATTATTTTTAGTTGGCTTATCATATTTTATTTCTACGCTTTTATCAATCCATCCCCAGCTTAGCTTATGGGGTAGTTATGCTCGCCAGCAAGGGTTTTATAGCTTAATTCATTATTTATTGTTTTTTGTTTTACTGATTTTAAGCCTAAAAGATTGGCGGCAGGTTAAGCGGATTATTATAACCATAATATCAGCTTCAGCTTTGGTTTGCCTGTATGGTTTGCTGCAGTATTTTGCTCTTGATCCATTGGAATGGAAAGAAAAAGCGCTTTATACTGGACGGATTTTTTCTTCATTGGGCCAGCCTAATTTTTTAGGGCAATATCTAATAATGGTCCTGCCAGTTAGTGTATTTGGCTTAGTATTCATTGCCAAGAAATTGATTAGCAGGTTTTTAACATTGATTTTAATATTAATGCAGTTGGCGTGTTTGCTGTTCACTTATAGTAGGGCTGCTTGGTTGGGTTTATTGGCTAGTTTAGGAATATTTGCGCTGTTATATTTGTTTATAAGAGGATATAAAAAATTGGCGTGGAGCCTCGTCGGCGCAGTGTTAGTTGGAACTGTTTTTATAATTAGTTTATGCCCGCAATCAACTATTAAGGATTTTAAATTTAGTGAAAGTAATTTATTAATGAATAGGATTGTTAGTATTATTGATTTAGATGGCGGCTCTAATAAAATAAGGCTAAATTATTGGCAGGCGTCAATTAATGAATTTAGGGGCGCTAGCCTGAAAAGGAAATTATTCGGTTATGGTCCGGAAACATCATCAAGCATATTTGTAAAATATTACAGGCCGGACTGGGGCGTGCATGAAAAAATTAATTCTTTTCCTGATCGGGCGCATAATGTAATTTTTGACATATTGCTTCAATTTGGATTAATTGGATTATTTATTATTTTATTATTTTATTATTTTATTATTTATCGCGCTATTAAATATCTAATAAAATATCAACAAAAAAATAAAGCGAAATATTGGCTGGCGGTTGCGCTGCTATCAACATTAGCAGGTTATTTTATAAATAATTTATTCAGTTTTTCTTTAACCGTAGGATATGTCTATTTGTATTTAGTTTTAGGGATGCTGGTTCTGATTATATTACCGGGGAAGGGGCTGAACCTTTGCGAAAATTCTTTTTTTGCAGAGGTTCGGCCACTGTTAAGCCCTTTTTCTAAATGGCTGATTTGGCTGGTTTTATTTGGCGTTTGCGGAGTGTTTGCTTATTATTATAATATTCAGCCTTTATTGGCGGATTATTATTATATGAAAGTAAAAAAAGCAGAAGCCAAAGGAGATTGTTTGGCAGTTTTAGATAATATGGACAGGGCAGTGAATTTAAATCCAATTAGCGCTTTTTATAAAGAGCGATATATTTATCATAATTTAAATTGTTTGGATGCAATTGAATCAAAAGACGGCAGAGTTGATTTGCATGATAATATAGTTGGACAAGCCGATTCTATTGGTTTGCGCGAATATCAATTTTCCACATGGACAAATATCGCGCATGCAAAATCATTATTTGGTTATTATATTAACAAGGATTATTATCAGGCGGCTGAAAAAGATTACCAGCGTTTAATTAAGATTAATCCGTATATTACTACGACTTATAAAGATTTAGCAAGAATGAAATTATGGCAGGAAAATTATGGCGCGGCTATAGCTAATTTTAAAAAAGCGATTAAAGCGGCGCCGCCATTGGATAGCCCTTATCTTAATAATGAGCACAGGCAAGAGATTGAGGATGAATTAGCGCGCTTATATAAAATGCTGGGCATGGCTTATAAGTATCAACAAGATTGGAATAATGCTTTATATTATTATGGCCAGGCGCTGGATTTCAGCCCTTATCATTTACAGCTTTATAAAAAAATAGCTGATATTTATTATCAGCAGGGCGACTTAGATAAAGCAATATGGTATAATAAAAGAGGAATAATACTAAATCCAGAAGATTATAATTGGCCATTTGCCATTGCCTTGCTTTATAAAGAGATAGGGAATAGAGATAAAGCGAGAAAGTATGCGGAAAAGGCGCTGGAATTAGCGCCGGAGGAGAAAGAGCAGATTAAGGGGTTGCTGGATGATTTGCAAAAAAAATTATAGCAGTGTATTAAAAATATTAAATATTTTTGATACACTATCATGATCTTATTTATGAATATATTAATTGTAAATTATTATACTTTCCGTGAAGGCGGAGCCAGTGTGTCCAGCTATTATTTAGCAAATGCTTTAAAAAAATTAGATAATAATGTTTATATTGCCTCAACTGGGCTTTATCCTGATATAGAAACTTTTGTTTTTAAAAAAATTAGATTAATGCCAATTTTTCAGTTTAGGGATTTATATTTAACTAATTTTTTATCAAAAATAATAAGAGAAAAAGAAATAAATATTATTCACAGTTCTGATGGCAGATTTACTCCTGTAGCAGTTATCAATGTTGCCAAAAAATACAATATTCCATCCGTCGTTCACTTCAGAGATTATTGGTTTTGTTGCCTTAAAGGAGATTTGTTATTTAAGAATAAACAAATTTGTCAAGGATTAAATTTAGAAAAATGTTTGGAATGTAGGAGAAAGTTACAATGGCCATGGGAGATTTATAAATATTTATATTTTAAGAATAGGATTAATAAGTTAAATCAGGCTGATGCTAAAATTGCTATCAATGGCATAATAAAAAATCAATTAATGAGATTTAAGATTATTAGGGATGTAGAAGTTGTTAATAATTCTGTAAATATTCAAT
>JAYEOU010000135.1:0-1507 GCA_034723335.1 Patescibacteria group bacterium | reverse complement strand
AATTATATTATAATTATAGCACAATTTTGCCTAAAATTAAATGAAATATTGGGGATAAGTTATAATTAAATGATTTAATGTTTCCGTATATTTATCAATTTTGTTAAAAGAATTTTTAGACAGCCTGCGCTGTTATACGAGGGTGAACGGAACGAAGTGGAGTGAAAGCGCAGCGTCCCCTTGAGTTCGTAAAAAAGCCTTATTTATTTAATTCATTTAATAATTTTATAAAAATTGCATTAGTCCATCCAAATCCTTTTTGAGTTGGATACCTTCCATATTTTCCTTTATCAACAGTTACAACATTATATTTCTCCCAAAAAGTTCCCGTTTTTTCATAGACTTTTTTGTTCATATCTAACCATTTTTTTGCCAGCCTTTCAGCATCTTCTTTAAATCCATAGTTCAATAATCCTTTAATAACAATCCATTGTTGATTTGGCCATCCATTTGGATAATCCCATTGCTTAAAAATTTCAGAGAGACCTTCTTTTTGAGTGTTAGCGAGTCCTCCGCTACATTCAAAAATGGATAAGTTTTCTTTAACTTTTTTGGCTTGATTTTTTGTTGCTAATTTTGACCATAAAGGATAGAATCCTGCTATTGAGAAAAAATCACTTTGTTTTTTATCTTGATAATCATAATCAAAAAAGAATCCTTTTTTTTCATTCCACATTAATTTATTCATAACATCTATTCTTTTTCTAGAGTTATCAAAATATTTTTTGGATTTAGTTTTATCTCCTAATTTTTTATAAATTAATGAAATATCTGTTTCATATTTATATAAGAGACAATTTAAATTAATAGGCAAAAAATCAAGACATTTTTCATTGAAACGTGAGGTCATATCCCAACCTGATTCATGTTCAGCGGTTAGATGTGTATGCCAATGATCGCAATATCTAGATAGCCCTTTGTAGACCTTATGAATCTTTTTGCTATCCACCCAATAGTTTTTCAGCTCATATTCTGCAATCTTTGCCATCTCTTGAAGCCATTTTTTGTCTTTTGTTTTATTAAAAACCTCAAAAACCATTGAGGTAAAGAAAGGTGGTTGTGAAATCCCCAAATTGTAATATCTATTCCTTGAGGGTATTATCCCAAACCTCTTACAAAGATAAGCAAAATTATCAACCATCCCTTTTGCTAAATCAACTTTGCCAGACTTTATAACCCCAAGAATTATGAAATAACTATCCCAATAAAACTGATCATTTTTAAAAATACTTTCGCTAGATGATGGTGCTATAAACGGATTTGGCAAACTTAGGTGGATACCTTTATCTTGTGGAAGGTGGAAGGTTAGTTCTTTTTGATTATTTCTAATATAATTGATGCAATTTTTGTATTTTGTTTTCATATTAATAAATAAATAATTTGGCTTAATGGTCAAAAATGGTTGCTGAAAATTGCGTTTTTATTGTAACATCAGCTATGAACTAACATTAAGTTTAAATAGATTTAAAGTTAATGACTTTCTATGCTATTTTTAACTTCAATTTTA
>JAYEOU010000134.1:0-1524 GCA_034723335.1 Patescibacteria group bacterium | reverse complement strand
AATGAAAAGCGCGATTTTTTAAAGTATGATCCTATTAAAAATGGTGATGAAATATTAATTCCTTTTAATTTAATACCTTATTCGCAGGAAAAATCAAAAAAGGACGGCAATCAAGATAAAAAAAAAATAAATAAAGATATTAGCCATCCTTTGCGGGATGAATATATTAGGCGAAAATATTGGAAACTGCAAATTAAGAGAAGCGATAGGCGGGAAGAACATTTTTTAAAAGCAGTTAAAAAATATTTTAACGGACAAAAAGATAGGATAATTGAAAAACTTGAGCCAACTAATATGAAAATTTTTAGAAAGAAGGGATTAGCTGATGAAGTATTTAATGAAAAAATGGAAATAAAAATTGGAATTGATAAATTAAAACCTTTTCTTGAAACTTATTTAATTGAAGCAGGAATGGAGACAATAGAATTTATTGGCAGTGAATATGAGTTTAATATTTCAGGTGAAATTATTAGCTGGCTTGATAAAAAAACAGAAATATTTTTAAGAAGCGTAAATAAGACTACTTTTAAAGAATTAAAAAAGCAGTTTGAAGAGAGCTTGGCTAATAATGAAGACAGGCGTAAATTAATCAGGCGAATTAAAAAAACTTACGGCAATATTAATAAAACAAGAGCTGGCACTATTGCTAGGACAGAAGTGCAGGGCATTACTCAAAAAGGGACTTTTGAAGGTTATAAGCAGGCCATGATGCCTATAAAAATTTGGGTTGCAGTAATGGATAGCAGCACCAGAGATTCCCATGCTTATTTAGACGGCGAGGAGCGGCCGATTGATATGCCATTTAGCAATGGGCTTATGTATCCGGGCGCTGACGGACCTGCAAGCGAGGTTATTAATTGCAGGTGTAAAATTTAATTAATATTAATAATAATTTTTAAATAATAAAAAAACATATGAAGTTATATAAAATTTTAGGGATTATAAATAAAAAAATAGATGAAGCTAAATTTACTTTAGAAGCGATTTTTTCTACTGAAGACGAGGATCGCCATGGTGATGTAATTAAACAAAATTGGAATTTAAAAGATTTTAAAAAAAATCCTGTTATTATTAATAGCCATAATTATTATGACGCGGCAGAGGTGATTGGCAGAGCTGAAAAAATAAGCATAAAAGACGGACAACTGCAGGGAAAAATAAAATTTGCGGTTAATGAAAATCCAAGAGCTAGAGTTATTTTTGATTTGTATGCGAACGGTTTTTTAAACGCTTTTTCAGTTGGATTTATACCAAAGGAATTTGATGATAAAGGTATTATTTTAAAAAGTGAATTATTAGAAATCAGCGCTGTTAGCGTGCCTGCCAACGCAATGGCTTTGGCTAAAGCTAAAGGCATTGATGTTAATAAATTATATGAATCAACAAATAATGACAATTTTAAAAATAAAAAAAACGATGGGAAAAATGCCAAGAGTAAAAACAATGATGGTAAAAATAATGGGGAAAAAGGTGATGACAAAAATAAAAAATCTAAAGGAAATGAAAAAAATAAGGGAGATGGAA
>JAYEOU010000133.1:0-7772 GCA_034723335.1 Patescibacteria group bacterium | reverse complement strand
GAAAACTGTCCTTATTTAGACGAAATTAAAGCAATGTATGATAAAATAATTAATGGGGATTTAACAAAAATAAAATAACTATAATTTTTTAATAACTTTTAACTTTATAGACTTTATAACTTTCAACTAAAATTATGTTAGACATAAAATTTATTAGAGAAAATAAAAATTTAGTCAAAGAAGCCGTTAAAAATAAAAATAGCAAGGTTGATATTGATCAACTGCTTAAGCTTGACAAAGAAAAAAGGAGATTGCAGGCGCAAATAGATGAACTGCGCGCTAAAAAAAATGAATTAGCTCAAACTGCTAAAAACGGCAAACCAACGGATGACCAAATAAAAAAAGGAAAAAAAATCAAGGAAAAAATTAATGGCGCTGAAAAATTACTGCAAAAGATCAATGAAGAATATATTAAATTAATATATTCCGCGCCGAATTTAATATCAGAGGACACGCCGATCGGACTTGATGAATCCGGCAATAAAGTCATCAGGAAATTTAAGAAGCCCGCAAAATTCAAATTCAAGCCCAAGGATCATATGGAGCTTGGCATTCTTAATGGAATTATAGATACGGAAAAATCCGCTAAAATATCAGGAGCAAGATTTAATTATTTATTCGGAGACGCGGTCATGTTGCAATTCGCGTTAATTCAATTTACGTTCCATGTCCTGACTGATCAAAAAATAATAAAAAAATTAGCGAACAAGGCCGGCAATCCGTCTGACAAGCCATTCACGCCTGTTATACCGCCTGTAATAGCCAAGGCAAAAATAATGAAAAAAATGGACAGATTTGATCCGATTGAAGACAGATATTATTTAGATCAAGACGATGCTTTGCTTATAGGCAGCGCGGAACACACATTAGGGCCATTGCATATGGATGAGGTAATTGATGAAAAAAATTTGCCAATAAGATATATCGGGTATTCTACCGCTTTCAGAAGAGAAGCAGGCACTTATGGCAAAGATACGGCGGGCATACTTAGAAGGCATCAGTTTGATAAAGCGGAAATGGAGACATTCATTCAGCCTGAATATGGTTTGGTTGAGCAGAATTTGATTGTTGCTATTCAGGAATATTTAGTCCAGCAATTAGAAATTCCATATCAGGTCGTTATAAAATGTTCGGGCGATATGGGCAAGCCGAATTTTAGGGCGGTTGACATTGAATGTTGGATGCCTGGGCAGAATAAATATCGCGAAACACACACTTCGGATTATATGACAGATTATCAATCAAGGAGATTAAATACAAAATACAAAACAAAAGACAATAAAAAAGAATTTGTGCATATGAATGATGCCACTGCTTTTGCCATTGGCAGGATGCTGATTGCTATTTTGGAAAATTTTCAGCAAGAAGACGGGTCAATTGTTGTGCCAAAGGTTTTAAGAAAGTATATGCCGGGGGAGTTGGAAGTTATAAAATTGGAAAGTTTTTATTGACATTTATGTTATTTTTAATATAATAAAATATATGGCGACTTTATCTAAAAATTCAATAACCATTACCAAACAAGCTGTTCAAAAAACAGGCGGATTTGTGATTTTAACATTGAAAGAATATAAAAAACTGCAAGAACAAGCAATCCCTACTTATTATTTGCGCGGCAAAGAAGCAAAGGAATTGGATAAATTAGTTAAGGAAGGAGAGAAAGAATACAGAGAGGGAAAATGTAAAACAATAAAATCTTTAGCTGATTTAAAGTAAATATGCTAATCAAAGTATCACCTCGTTTTGAGAAAAATTATAAACGGCTTCCAATGGAAATAAAAAAGAAAGCTAAAGAAAAAGAAATAATTTTTCGTGGCAATCCTTTTGATTTACGACTCAAAACCCATAAGCTTAAAGGTGAATTGAAAAATTCTTGGGCATTTTGGATAAATTTTTCTTATAGAATAAAATTTATCTTTATTGGCAACAGTAAAGTTTTGTTTTTAGATATTGGCACTCATGAAATTTATAATAAATAAAACATACTCGGCATAGACCGAGATGTTTTTTATAAAAAATATGCCAAAATTTAAAATAGCGTTGCTTTTAGGCGGAATTTCAGGAGAAAGAGAAGTGTCGCTTAAGACAGGAGAGCAAATTTATAATGCCTTGAATAAAAATAAATATGAAATTTTTAAATACGATTCAAAGACTGATTTAAAGCGGTTTTTTTTGAATGCGATAGATAAAAAATTTGATTTGGTTTTTCCAGCTTTGCATGGTCCTTTTGGCGAAGATGGAAAATTGCAGGGCATGCTGGACATGATTGGCATGCCTTATGTTTTTTCGGGATGTTTGGCAAGCGCTCTAGCAATGGATAAATATAAAACAAAAATTATTGTCAGAGATGCCGGGCTTGATATAATACTGGATATAGCGCTTCAAAAAAATGAGAAATATAATATACAGGAAATTATAAATAAATTGCCTTTGCCAATTGTGATAAAACCAATGGAATTGGGCTCATCAGTGGGAATATCTATTGCTATAAATGAGCAGGAATTAGAGCAGGGGATAGAAGATGCGTTTAAGCACGGTGAAAAAGTAATGCTGGAAAAATTTATTAAAGGCAGGGAATTAACAGTTGCTGTTATGGGAAATAAGCAAAAAGCAAAAGTATTGCCAGTAGTTGAAATTATCCCTAAAGTTTCTGATTGGTTTGATTATAAAGCAAAATATGAAGTCGGAGGCAGTGAAGAAATTTGCCCGGCTGATATTCCAGATGCAATCAGAGATAAAATACAAAATTTAGCGATTAAAGCATTTAAATCCATTAGCTGTAAAGATTTGGCGCGCGCTGATTTTATTTGGGGCACAGAGGATAATAAAATATATTTTCTGGAAATTAATACTATACCAGGGATGACGCAGACCAGTTTAGCGCCGCAAGCAGCCAATGTTGCGGGAATGGAGTTTGAGGAATTTTTGGACAGGTTGATAGAAAATACCTTTAAATCAACATAACTATCCCACAAATCAACAAATCTTTTCACAAATTTACAAATAAATATTTGTAGATTTGTAAGGGATTTGTTGATTTGTGGGAGTCATATGTTTAACAGAACAAAAAATCTCCAACTTTCCATAATAAAACAAATAGAACTTCGGGCCGCGCAATACCCGGATGTTATTTCTTTGGCGCAAGGCGTGCCTAACTTTGATACGCCAGAATGCATAAAACGCCGCGTTGAGCTGGCTTTAAATAGAGGAGTGGTGGCTAAATATTCGCTTTGTCCGGGCCTGCCTGAACTGCGGGAATTAATTGAAATATCATTAGCGCGGGAAAATATGTTTTATGACTGGCAAAAAGAAATTATTGTAACAGCCGGTTCCATTGAGGGTATTACAGCCGCTTTGTTGGCAATTACTGAGCCGGGCGATGAAGTGATCATTCCTGAGCCGACTTATACCAGCTACAGGGAAGTGATTTATTTAGCCGGCTGCAAACCAATATTTGTTTCTTTGGATGAAAAAAATAATTGGGCTTTTGATTTAGAAAAATTCAAACAGGCAATCACAGATAAAACAAAAGCGATTTTTTACTGTAATCCCAATAATCCGACTGGCACTATTTACACAAAAAAACAATTGCTTGGTCTGGCTGAATTGGCTGAACAACATAATTTATATTTAATTTCTGATGAGGTTTATAAAGACTTCGTCTTTAATACGAATGGCCACGAATGTGAAACGAATAGCCGCGAATCACGAATATTTAGTTTAGCTGAATTGCCAAAATTAAGAAAGCGGGTAATTAGATTGTTTAGTTTTTCTAAGGCATATGCAATGACCGGCTGGAGGGTTGGGTATTTACATAGCGATGAATCTGTTGCGCGGGAGATTCTAAAAGTGCATGACAGTTTGGTCACTTGCGCGCCGGTAATTTCCCAGTATGCGGCTATGGGCGCTTTGGAAATGGGGGATGGCAATGTTAAAAAATTTAATCAGGAATATAAAAAAAGGCGTGATTTAATCTGCTCGCGATTGGATAGGTTGAGCAATGTTTTTAATTATATAAAACCAGACGGCGCGTATTATGTGTTTCCTGCCCTCACCCCAGGTCCCTCTCCCGCTCGTGCCTTGCGGGAGAGGGGAGCCATGGATAGTAGTTTATCTTGGAAATTTGCTTTGGATTTGTTGGATAAGATACAGGTGGCGGTTGTGCCGGGCATTGCTTTTGGCCCGAACGGCGAGGGGCATGTGAGAATGAGTTTTGGGCGGAGCGAGAGCGATATTGAAAGAGCGTTTGAGAGGATGGAAAAATTGTTTAATCAATGTCAAATGCCAAAATCCAAATATCAAATCAATATCAAATGATTTAATGCCAAATTTTGTCATTTGGATTTTGGATTTGATTTGTCATTTAAGCTTTGTCATTTGACATTATATTTTCATAGTATGAAAAAAGTTTTCAAATTATTATTAAAATACTACCTAAAATACATAACCAAATTCGTCTTGCTAATCCACAGGCCGACTATTATTGCTATTGCCGGGTCCACTAATAAAACTTTTGTTAAAGAGGAGGTCTGCCGTGTTTTGCGCGCATTGGAAAAAAATGTCAGGGCTAATCCAAGAAGTTTTAATACTGAAATTGGTTTGCCATTGGCAATTTTATATTTGCCAAGCGGCTATAATTCATATAAAAATTGGCTACCGATTATTTTTAAGTCGTTTTTAGCTATATTCCAGCGAGATTTTCCGCAATATTTAGTATTAGAATTAGGAGTATCTGAGCCAGGGGATATGAAATATTTATTATCAATAATTAAGCCAAGATTAGCCATAATTACTGATATTACGCAAAGATATTTAGAAAGTTTTTCTGATATGGACAGGTTAGTGGGCGAGTATGAGCGTTTGGTTAAAAAGGTTAAAAAAAATGGACTAGTGGCATTAAATTATGATAATATCAGAATAAGGAATTTAGCTAAAGTTGCGAAAGCGCCAGTTGAATTTTTCGGATTGCAGAATGGCGCGCATTGGCAGGCCGTAAAAATAAATAGCTCCGCAATTCTGCGCGGCAAAGGCAGGTCTTCCCATTATAATTTTAGTGAAGGCGGGGAAGAGCAAGGCCAAACTATTAAAGTGAGCCATAACAATATTGTAAAAAAATATAAGATTAAATATTTTGGCAAACACCATATTTATAGCCTGCTTATCGGTTTAATTATAAAAAATTATGTTACCAAGCATGGGAAGAACAATTAAATCCGGCAGAAAATTTGATTATAGCAAAAGAAATTATTCCAATCCCTTTTTCCACCGCCGAAAAAGAAAAAAAATTAAGCCGTTAGAATTGCCTTGGCGAATTAAATTAATCATTATTGAAGTAATAATTTTAATAATCGGATTAATATGGTTTTTCTGCTTTTCAGCTTATTTTACTATTGAGATGATAAATGTTATTGGCGCTGAAAAAATTTCCAGCCAAGAAATTAAAAATTTAACATGGCAGCAAATTGAACATAGGCGTTTTTTATTTGGTTCGCAAAAAAATTTAATTTTATTTAATAAAAGCAAATTATTTAAAATTATAAATGAACAATATTGCGTGGACAGTCTATTTATTGAAAGAAAATTGCCAAATATCATAACCATAAAATTTAAAGAAAAAATTCATTCAGCTGTTTGGCGCGAAAATGATAAATATTATTACATTGATGAAGCCGGGAACATTATTACTGAAGCCAATCCATTAGAAATCAAACAAAAAAATTATCCCTTAATTGATTGTCAGAGAAAAAAAGCAGTTATAAATAATAAAAAAATAATAGATCAGGAGGAAAATATTGATTGCGTGATTCAATTATTTAATAAACTTAACAATAAACATGAATTTGAAATTGAATGTTTTATTATTGACAATGAAGTCAATACAGTAAAAGTGGCCATTATTCAAGGTCCGCAAATTTATTTTAACACTAATGAAGACTTGGAAAAACAAATTGCTAAATTATTAACATTAATCAATGAAAAATTAAAAGATGATTTTAATAAAAAAAATTACATTGATTTAAGGTATGGCGACAGAGTGTATTATCGCTAACCCATAAATCCGCCCCGCCCATCGCGAGGGGCGGGGCGGAAAATAAAAATATATGGAAACAACTTTTAAAATAGTCTTTTTTTTAGCCATAATTGTGTTTTGTTTAGTTATAATCGGCATATTTTTAACAATATTAAAAATTTTATTATTGTTTTGTCCTGAAATACATATAATGGGGTTAACGATTGTTTAAATACATATATTTGACAGTTTTAATAAAAAGCTATATATTTTAATTATAGTATGTTAATTAACCTACATTATGCGAAGTATTGTATAGGGGAAAATAATATTGATAAATACGTTAAATATAATTTCCCTATTGTAATAATATGGCTACAAGTCAACCAATAATAAAATATTTATCAAATTTTCTTGATTATCTTGAAATTGAAAAAGGGCTGTCTAATAAAACACAGGAAAATTATAAACGGTTTTTAAGCAAATTTTTTCATTGGTTAGAAAACAATAAATTTAATAATCTAACGCCGGCGCAGCTATCCCCCGCCCATATTTGGAAATATAGGGTTTTTTTATCTAGACACATTAATCCAAAAACTAAAAAAATTTTAAAAAAATCCACACAAAACTATTATTTAATCGGATTGCGTAGTTTATTGGAATTTTTCGCGGAAAAAGACATCACTTCCCTATCCCCTACTAAAATCAAGCTAGCTAAAGATAAAAGTGAAAAAGAGGTTAAATTTTTAAAATTAGAACAGATTGAACAATTGCTTTTAGCTCCTGATGTTAGCGCAAAAATCGGTTTGCGGGACAGGGCAATTCTGGAAACTTTATTTTCCACTGGCTTGCGTGTTGCCGAATTAATTAATTTAAATCGCGAGCAATTGAAAATAAAAAATTCAACCAAGGATCTGGAAGTTGTTGTGGTTGGCAAGGGTGAAAAAGTGCGAAGTGTGTATTTTTCCGAGCGCGCTATCAATTGGCTAATGCAATATTTGCATAAGCGCGTAGACTTTGACGAAGCTTTATTTATAAATTATCGGCCTGGTATTGAAAAGACAAGCAAATCCAGGCGCTTAACCGCTAAAAGTATTGAAGATATTGTTAAAAAATATGTAAAAGTTGCAGGGTTGCCCATTATAGCCACTCCTCATACTATTAGGCACTCTTTTGCCACTGATCTTCTTGCTCAAGGGGTTGACTTGCGTTTAGTGCAAGAATTTTTAGGCCATCGTAACATTGCTACCACGCAAATTTATACCCATGTTACTAATAAACAACTCCGCGATGTCCACAAAAAGCTGCATGGAGGACAAAAATTGAAAAATTAAAAAAGGGACGCTGATTGTTCAGTGTCCCCTACTCTGTAAAATATTCGCTTAAAATTTTATCCTTCTTAAATTTCAAAATATTCCTATTAACTTGTCTATAAAAATTCGGATAATGCTGTCTGTTAATCCAGCGGCCTTTATGCCTTTGTTGGAAAGGCGGCTTTTGGTGATGGGTTATTTCATGGGCCAATGTTCGCAGGATGCTGGAAATTTTTTTTGGCTCTCTCTTTTTTGGCGTTAAAATATCAATAGTAATAAGCCCTGTTTTTAAATTAGTGCGCGCAATAACATAACCATGCTTTGTGTTGACATGATTATTTTTTCTTTTCATTGGCCTAAAACGCAATTTTTTTGCCTGTAATGTTTTTAAAGCATAATCGCAAACGATTTGTACTTTTTGTTCATGATTTTCCATAACCATATATTTT
>JAYEOU010000132.1:0-1527 GCA_034723335.1 Patescibacteria group bacterium | reverse complement strand
TTTATTGTTTTTTTATCATGCCATTTTATTACAAAATAGAAAAATATAGAAATTAATGCGAAACTGTAGCAATGTGCCATTGGAGCTTCGTACGTTGTGTAATAAAATAAATTTGTTCCTAAAGCAACAAGAAAAAGTGTTAATGCAGTAACATTCTCTGAAAAAAAACGTTTTAATACTTTTCTTAAATAATACATTCCCAATATAAAATAGAAAAATGCACTAAATATTAATCCTACATGATACGGAACTGTGTACCCATTTGCTTCATATTTAGATGATAAAGAAGCATAGGCATGACTTGTTAAAAAAAACGGGGAATATAAAAAGGAAAGCCCCATGGACGTTACAATACATCTTTTACCAGTAGGTGTTTCAATAGGCCAAATCCATTTACCAAAAAAATCAGGGTCTTCATCCATAAATTCTAATGATAAATCATTATAAATGATTGTAGCAGGAAGATAAGCGTAATATGATTTTATATCCCATATAATTACTCCTTCATCTTTTTCCCACATTTGAAGAAATAAATTAATAACAGGAATGATAACAATTAATAAAAGTATTGTTCCCCAACTGAATTTAAAATTAAAGCCTTTTTTCATTTAACCATTGTTTTTGTTTCTCAAAAATAGTTTACTTTTTGGAAATATTAAAAAATTAAGCTTATTATCTTTCGTATCTCATCTTTTTGTGTAATCAGTAATTTACCCAAATTGAGCGTTTTCTCTTTCTGGTAAATTAAACTGCTGAGATTTATACATATGATAATACAGAATTTTTAGCAAAAATTATATAATTGTAATTGCAGACTTCGTTAATTTTGGAAATTTAATACGTTGCAAATATGCAGAAATCCTATAAAAGAAGTGAAAATACGATATAATTGGACATTCAAATATCTTCAACACATAATTTACAAAATAATAATTGAATAAATAAAATTGTGTTTTGATTTATTTTATTAAATTTGTATCCAAATTATAGATGCGATGGAAAATTTATTATTTGAGACAGAACCCAATGTTGATTTTATATTTATAGGTAATGGTTATGGGTTAACTTTGTTATGAAAGTAGGACACTACCATATTTTAATTTTTGATTTATTTTTATTTATTTATTGAACATTAAAAACAATAAAGGTGGCTGTATAACTAATTATTTTTTTCTTTTGAAATCTCTCTCCAAAAATAAAAGAGAGTTTTAAAAGAAAAATATTAATGTCTCACTTTTATACCAAACATAACCCACCAAGGTTCAGGGATGCACAAATTCAACTTTGCAGATATATGAACAATCAAAATATTAAATTACCGAATGGAAAATTATTACAATACGATGTGGGTAAAAACCCATATAATGTCCAAAAATAAATTTATAAATTAACGAAGTCTGGTATTATATTTTATTTTTAATTTAAGCTTTGTGGCCTTTTAATTTTTGAAACTAAACCATCAATATGTTCAAATAAATGTGGTTTTATTTTATTCCACATAGGATCAAGAATAAAATCAATACCTTC
>JAYEOU010000131.1:0-1556 GCA_034723335.1 Patescibacteria group bacterium | reverse complement strand
TTTATAGAAGTTAAAACAAGGAAATTAAATTATGGCTGTTCTTTAACTCCAGAAGAGGCATTGACTTCAAAAAAGGTTCGTCGGTTAAAACGAGCCTTTTTAAGTTATTTAAACCAATATAATTTAGAAAATAGACCCTGGCGTTTTGATTTTATTGCAGTAGAAATTGATAATGTTGAAAATAAACCAAAAATTCGGCATTATAAAGATATATTTTTGGAATTTTAAATAAAATTTACTTTGTTTCACGGTAAACATTGTGTGAAACAAAGTGTGAAACAATATTAACAAAGCCATTTCCTTATTTTTGTACAAAAATTTGGCTTAACCATCGGCAAAGCAGACTTTCCAAGCCAGCCTTAGCTTCATTAAGCCAAAAATTACAAATTAACTATAAATGAAATGTTTATCGGTAAACATTGTGTGAAACAAAGTGTGAAACACCGTAAAACGGTGTGAAACAATATGTTTGTGGAGATGCGGGGAATTGAACCCCGAACTGGTCAACTTGCCCCCACACCATTATATTAGTGGACCCGAGGGGAATCGAACCCCTATCTCGGCAATGCGAATGCCGTGTAATACCATTGTACTACGGGCCCGTATTTTATGGTGTGGGGGTGAAAATGACCTATTATACCGTTTAACTACATCCCCGCTATTTTAAATCTTAAAATAGAATAACAAGAATTTTAGATTAAAACAAATTTTTAGCAAATAAAAAAGGAGAGATAAAATCTCCTTTAATTTGGTCGGTACGTCTGACGTGCTAAGGCCACGTTTAACGTGGTCGGGGAACCGGGACTTGAACCCGGACTAAATCCTCCCAAAGGACTCGTGCTACCATTACACTATCCCCCGATATATTTTTTTGTGTCTCCCTGGCAGGACTCGAACCTGCAACCTATTTCTTAGAAGGAAATCGCTCTATCCAGTTGAGCTACAGGGAGATTAATAATTTTTATTCTATCATATCTTTACTTGAAATAAAAGTTTTTTTGATTTATAATAGCTTAGATGATGGTGGGCGTAGCTCAATTGGTAGAGCACTTCGCTGTGGCCGAAGTGGTTGGGAGTTCAAATCTCCTCGCTCACCCTGCCAGGGCAAAAGACTTGACAAATTATTTTTCTTTGCTATAATAGAAATGCTATCGTTTAGAGATATTAAATAGCTTGCTATCTAATTTCAAAAAGCGATAGCATTTTTTTTACAATCGATTTTATATTTCATCTATAGAACAAAAAACAGCCTTGATTGATCAGGGCTGTTTTTATTGGTTGCTTTTTTAATTTTTGTGTGTAATTTGATGACGCGTATATGCTAACCAAATATCACGAATTTTACTTTCTGTTTTTACAAAAACAAGTTGGCCTTTAGGATTAAATTTCAGATAATACCAAATCATCAAAGATAATATTAAGCTAATAATAAGAGATATTAACAAAGTATTTAAAGGCCCTGTGCGGATTGTAGCAGCGCCAGCTACTAATCCATAGGTGATTGAAGCGCTGTCTGTTATTTTGCTTTCGTTATCTGCAGTTATTTCAGCTGTATT
>JAYEOU010000130.1:0-1566 GCA_034723335.1 Patescibacteria group bacterium | reverse complement strand
TCTACAGTTATTATGCAATCATTAATTTTTGAATAAATCTTATTACTACTTTTCCGCAAGCGTAAAAGTGTCGCCCTAAACCCCGACACCCCACATAAAATTTAACATTGTAAAATCTTAACGCAAGCTAATTTTACAATCATAAATTTTATTCCCTTAAAAACCAATCTAACGCTATAAATTACATTCTATAAACCCAAGAAAAGAAAAGAAAAAACACTCCTCATTTTTTCTAAGGAAAAAATTCGTGGATATAAACACTCCTCATTTTTTCTAAGGAAAAAATTCGTGGATATAAACACTCCTCATTTTTTCTAAGGAAAAAATTCGTGGATATAAACACTGCTCTAAATTTTCTAAGGAAAATTTTTCGCTTAATCAAAGAAAAGAAAATATATTATCAAATTTGAAATTTCACTCAAGCTCCAAAAAGCCCCACTTCAGTAAAATTTCAAATTTTTAAGAAAAAGATATGAAAACAAAACCTATTACTGTTGCCAGTAGCCAACAGGTTAAAAGATAATAGATCTTGTTTTCATAGTCGCCCTTTTTATATCAAATTCTCTAAATAACCACATAATCATCTTTAAAATAATTTATAATAATAATTTCAATAAATCTTTATTAAATGATATAAAAACCCCGACACCCCATCCCAGAGCGGTATTTCGCAGTAGCGAAATATAGCTGTTTTTTTTAGAGAGATCCTTTTAAATAATAATTGATATAATAAGTCGAGTTACTCTCCAGAGGTAGTATTACATAATGGATTTTATACGAAGCTCTTTCCGAAACTTCGTTTCTCATCCAATTTTTTATTTTTATATAATATGTTTTATAAAATAATTAATAATCTGCAATAATAACAAAATATCTGAACTATAAATAATGAAAAATTGGGAGTTTCGTATAAAATGCATTATGCAAACTACTTTTTATAATTTTAACAAATGTATAGATAAATTAATAAGTGATAATATCTCTCTAAAAAAAAATTACAAAACCCCCACCCACCCACCAATAGGTTTTGAAGATAATGTCGCCCTTTTTCCTATCATAAAACCTAACGGCTTTATAATAGGAAAAACCCCGACACCCCAATAGCGACTAAAGTCGCCCAAAGATGTTGGCTAAAGCCAACACTCGCCCCTGACTTCGTCAGCCCCGAGACCCCAATACAAATGAAACTAACTCGAACTTTCGCAAAGCTCAATTTCGAATTAGATTCATTTGCCAAAAGAGTGTTAATAATCAAAACAAGTCGAAAATACAACTTATTTTGATTATCAACATTCGCCCTTGCCTACGGCAACCCCGAAACCCCAATACAAGTTAATTCGTTTTCGCATCGCTCAAACAAATCAACTTGCCCAATCTTTGAAATAATCAATAAAATGATTTCTACAGAAACTTATAATGATTAATGATTATCAATAAAATAATAAAGAATCATTATAAGTATATTTCAAAGAAATTGCTCTAATTTGTCAACAAACTTACATTTATCAATAATATTTATATTTATCGATCATAAGCCAGCTATTTTTTTTCTGCTAACGCAATTCC
>JAYEOU010000129.1:0-1570 GCA_034723335.1 Patescibacteria group bacterium | reverse complement strand
ATAACGAGACAATGAAATGATTAATTTTAAACAAAAAAATAAAAACTTATGTATTTTAATTTTAGATTTCAGGATGGCAGAGTAGTCGAGAAAGAAGACTACGACAGCGCCAAAGAATTCGGGAAAACAATTGATCCCAGCACAACAGTGTGGATTTATGATGAAGACTGGAACTTTATTGAAGAATGTAAAGTTTCGGATATATGGGACTTCTCAAATGAGAGCTACCAGCAGCGAGTTTCTAATCAGCTAAAAAAGAAATAATATGAAATTCAAAGAAGTTTTTAAAAACAATTTCGTCCCGGTACTTGAATTTAATTATTACGTTGTAGATTTTGATGTTAAAATAATTGATGGAAAAGAGTATAAACACAGGTTTGTTACGCACTATGTTTTTAATAGCATTAAGCATTTTGAAGAAAATCAAAAAGAATGGCGAGGTGTTAAGGTCGAGGAGTTGTATTATTCTGGAATAACTGACGAAATACCCACGTTTTGGGACTTACATAAATTTGAAAGCGGCTCGCTTTATAAAAAAGATGGACGCACTTATTCACAAAATTATTATACTCAATTACTTTGCGTTGCCGTTGCCGCTATGGGTGGAAATACGCAAAATTTTGGATTGACAGGGAGTTCTGATGAAATTAGAATTTTTAATGATCAGATCAGCCTTAATGCGTATTACTTGGGAAAAGGTAATCATACTTTCTTAGCTTTAAAATTATCAGACTTTCCGAGACTTTATAAAAGATTTGATCCTGAATTGAAAGAAAATCACATCCAATACCTAAAACAAAGAAGGGAAAGTATTTATTACGGATCGAGAAAAAGGATTGATAACATAAAATTAAGAATAATTGAAAATTTAATATATGAGAAAAGCGAAATTGAATTAGTAAATTTATGTGTATTATACTTTGAGGAACAAATATCAGAAAAAGAAGAATTAAATTTAATGTTAACTAAAAATTATAAATTATGAAACCAGTAAATTCAAAATCTTTGTTTTCGCATATTTGCGATCAGATGGAAAAATTAAACTCAAATGAGATTGACGTACAAACTGCAAGGGAACAAGCAAACTTGGTTAAACAGGCAAACAATCTTCTGAAATACGAACTTGATCGAGCCAAAACCCAACTGAAGTTATCGGAATACGAAATTTTGCACGACACAAAAATTAATATTAGAAACATTGAATCAAAAAATTTTGAAACGTAATTAAATAAATTATAAACATGACAAAAGTCATTGTTTAACAGAAAGAAAGAAATTAAATTTGAATTATTAACTAAAAACTAAAAATGTTATGGGAAATTTACAGAAATTCAACAGCGTAATTCAGAAACAGAACACACAGGATTACCTGAAAAGTGTTCTGAACGAAAAAAAATCAGAATTTGTAAACAACATCACAGCCATCGTAGGCAGTGATGCTAAATTACAACAGTGCGAACCAATGTCTTTGCTATACGCAGGCATAAAGGCAACGGCATTAGACCTGCCTATTGATCCCAACTTGGGATTTGCGTATATAATCCCATACGGGCAAAAAGCACAATTCCAG
>JAYEOU010000128.1:0-1575 GCA_034723335.1 Patescibacteria group bacterium | reverse complement strand
TGTTCTGCTCGTCGCTCCGCTTCGCTGCGCGACTTCGCATAACAGCCGGCTAAGCGAAATTTCGCTCAAACTCCGCTTCGCTCCGTTTGGCGAAACATCGCTTGAGCCGCACCACATTATACGCAATATTACTCAAAGAATTTTATTAGAAACATTTATATTATTCACAAATTAAGTAATAGATATGAACAAAAAAATTACAATTAGAATCATCATTTTTATTATTTTAATAATTGGCATAAACATATTTTTGGCATTTCCCAAAATTAAAGAATCAAATATAAAATCTGCAATAGAAAAAGCAAACTATTGCGAAGTTGATTCTGACTGTGTTGATGCAGGAGGGAAATGCCCTTTTGGTTGTTATAATTATGTAAATAAAAATGAAGTTGAACAAATTTCAAAACTAATTCAATCATATGATTCCAATTGTGTTTACAGTTGTGTTGCACTTTCTGACGTTATTTGTGAAAATAATAAATGTAAAGAAATATTTGAATAATAAAATTCTTTTCCGTCATACTGTCGCTCCGTTTCACTCCGCGATTTTTTCTTGCAGAAAAAACGTATAACAGCGATTAAGAGACTCCGCCTTGCAGACTCCGTCCAAATTGAATTTTTGCGGGATGCCTCAAAAATTCAACTTCTCTTAATCGCGATGTTATATGAAATTAGTTGCCTAACTTCGAATAAAAACATGTCAAAAACTTTGCTTATAATAATATCGGGGCCTCCTTGTACTGGAAAAACAACACTCGGTAAAAAAATCTCGAAAGAATTTCGCCTACCTTTAATCAGTAGAGACGACATCAAGGAATCTCTCTTTGATTCTCTCAGTGTTAAAGATAGAGAATGGTCAAAAAAACTTGGAATCGCAAGCTATAAAGTGCTTTACAAGTTGGTTGATTCGCTCCTACAGGGCAATCAATCTTTTATCTTGGAAAGCAACTTCAAACCCGAGTTCGACGACGAGAGATTCCTTGATTTGCAGAAAAAACACGATTTCCAAGTTTTACAAATTATGTGTAAAAGTAACGGCGAAATTCTTTTTGAGCGTTTTAAAAAGCGTTCCAAGTCAGGCGAACGTCATCCCGGACATGTTGATGATCAAAATTATGATGAGTTTAAGGAAATTCTGCTGAAGGGTGAACACCGAGCCCTAAATATAGGAGGCAAAGTTTTTAACATAGATACTAGCGACTTTAAAACCATTGATTATAATTTAATATTCAACACTATTAAATCGGCAACCAACAGCATATAACACCGCGATAAGCGGCTCCAGAAAAGTTCCTTAATTAATAATAATGAGTAAACTTTTCTTCCGGCCCAAATTTTGCAAATAAATATTAATATTAAATAGGTATTTGCAAAACTTCGCTTCATCGGGAAACATTATATGAAATTCGTAAAAAGAGCTTTAGAAACATTTTTAATATATTAAATTATTGGTTTAATGGTCAAAAATGGTTGCTGATTTTTTAATAGTTAAACAAAATTTTTACTAAAATTAGTATAAAATTGAAGTTAAAAATAGCATAGAAAGTCATTAACTTTAAATCTATTTAAACTTAA
>JAYEOU010000127.1:0-8141 GCA_034723335.1 Patescibacteria group bacterium | reverse complement strand
GCTCTGGCTTGCTTAATTTTGGCTTGCTCTAAAATTACATCATGGGCGCTAGCAGGCGCTTTTACTTGAGCTAATTGAGCTTTGGCCAATTGCCAGGCTTTTCTGGCAGTGTCAATACTGTTTTGCGCAGTTGTTATTTTCTGTTCTCCAGAAATTCTTGCGGAGGCCAAAGCATTTTGGGCCACAATAACCGCATTATCTAAACTGGCTTG
Organism: Patescibacteria group bacterium; assembly: GCA_034723335.1. GTDB lineage: Bacteria > Patescibacteriota > Patescibacteriia > Patescibacteriales > VMTK01 > DAOWHZ01. The sequence goes on along the minus strand of JAYEOU010000127.1, from coordinate 7,929 downwards.
TTTTTGCTTTAAATTTTCTTCTGCTTCAGCCATATTAATTTCATAATCCAACATGGCATTAGCTAAATTTTGCCGCGCGGTTTGTACTGAAGAAATAGCGGCGCTGATAACAGTTAATTGGGCGCTAATATTTGTTTTAAAAACATCCAGCTCTGTTTGGGTAAAGTCCGAAGAAATAATACTATTTTCTAGAGCGCTATAACAACTATTTAAAGCTGTAAAAGTTTGATTTAAAGCCGTCAAGCCGTCGCTTGCAGCTTGATTAATATTACCGCTAATTTTATTTTGTTTAGCTCCTGTTAAGCTATTATTGGCGGAAGTTAATGACTTTATCGCCTTATCGCAATTATTATTAGTATTGTCTAGATAGGTTTGATTACGCACACTTAAAACATTTTTCGCGTCATCGTCAGTAACTATAGTATTAATATTATCAAGAGCGGTATTTGTAATAGTTAATTTATCCTCCATAGTTATTAAAACAATGTCCTGTTGATTATTAATTGATCTTTGATAAGAGCTTTGGGTGTTATCTAAATTAGTTTGAGCCGCTGTTACTGCCTGCTCGTATGTAGTAACATCATCTTCGGCGCCGCTTTTAAGATCGTTTAAAGTTTTTTTTGCTTGTTTAATATTTTCTTCAATAATTTTTTGGATCTTATCTGCTTCACGAACTGCCGCTTCATAAATAGCCTGAGTTTTGTAAACATTTGCCTGGCTAACTGAAATTTCTTCAGTGGCCGCGCCTGCTAAAAGTTTAGTTAAATTGGCTTGAGCAATCTCTAAATTTGCCTGAGCTTCCTGTTCTTTAATGGATAAACCGCTATAATCCAACTCCGCTAAAATTTGATCAATCTTAATCTTATCGCCAATCTTAATTAAAATTTTAGCTATCTTGCCATTATTTAAAAAATTTAAATCAATCTCACTGTCCGCTTTAACCATTCCTGTTTCGCTAACAGTTTGCTTAATGTCTCCGCGTTCAACTTTAGCCGTAATATATTCAACTTGATCTTTTTTGCCCGCAGTAAAATAAACGGTTATAGCGCCTGCAACCGCCAATATCACAAAAATAATTATAGTTTTTTTCATACTCATAATATATAATCCGAATGCCCCAATCCGCTCCGCCGCTCCGCCAGCTGGCGGAGCGGATTGTAGATTCAGATTATATTCTTACTTTTCTATTTTCCCTATCTTTTTCATATTTTCAATAATTTTCTTCACTTTACCCACAAACTCATCAATGCTAAAATCATCTTTAATAAAATAATAATCCGCGCCCAAATCTAACCCGCGGGACTTGCTGTTTTGATCGCTTAAATTAGTAAAAACAAAAACAGGGATGCTTGAAGTCTCCTGATTGGCTTTAATTTTTTTTAACAGCTCCAAACCGTCAACTTGAGGTAAAATCAAATCTAAAATAATAAAATCCGGCTTAAAATCTTTAATTTTATTTAATACATCCTCTTTGCTTAATCCTGCGTCAGCCATGGCCTGAAAGCCCGCAACATTAAATTTAGCTTGCATGCCGTAAAGCAAATTGGCGTCATCTTCAATAATTAATATTTTTCTAGGCATAAAAGTTAATTAGACCTGTTGCATAATAAGCTGCGTAACGAAATTTTTAGATTTTGAGACAAATTTTTCAAATAATTTTTGAGGTTTACCTGTAAGGTAAGCTGAAAAAATTTTTGGAAAATTTGACCGAAATATGGAAATTGCAGTAGTAGCTTATTATGCAACAGGTCTATTAGATTAATTATGCAGTTAATGCTATTATATCAACTTTATTATTTTTTTGCAAACAAAAAACACCTTGTTTAAAAGTGTTTTTTGTTCCAATTCTAAATATTGGATTAAGCTTTTCCCATAATACGGAACATGGTAGTGCCGCACACAGGGCACTTGCCTTTCATAGCCCTTCTCTTAACGCCGCCCTTGCCTTTCATCTCCACTTCTTTGGCCTCATCCATCTCTTGTTTAGCCTTGCACTTTACGCAATATCCAATTACTTTGTCTTCTGCCATAAATTTATTATTATTTATTAGCCAAATTTGAATCAGTTTAATAATTTAATAGATTCACTTATAAACATGGCTAATAAATAAATTTAGTTAGTTAATTTTGCTAATATTAAATAAAAATCTATTTTTAACTTTAAAACTGCCTTCTTTACTCTTACTTATCTTTATTCTATCATACTTTTAGAATAAAATAAAGGCCTTATAGTAATTCTCGCAATTATATCATAATGTCATAGTGCAGCCATTTAGAAATGTCATACCTACTCATTTCTGCGTCATAACTATTTAACGCCGGCAGAGGTGTTTAATAGGAAATAACTTTCCCTAAAAAATTGCGCTTTGGATTAGAATTTAGGGTCCCAATATTGACTTTTTAAAAAATTTATAGTATAAATAAATAGGTTTGAACGCGCAATTAATTTTGCGCTCAAGAAAGCGGCATTCCGACATGCCGCCTTCTTAAGCGCTAATTTAAAATTATTTTCCCGCTTTTTAAAAAGCGGTTTTAATTTTTTTTATATTTTATGGAAATAAGAAATATCGCGATTATCGCCCATGTAGATCACGGCAAAACAACACTTACTGACGCACTAATGCGGCAAACAGGAATGTCAGAAGCCGGAGATAGCATGGACAGTGATACGCTTGAACAAGAAAGAGGCATAACAATTTATTCAAAAAATACTTCTGTCTATTACAAGGATACAAAAATAAATATTGTAGACACGCCCGGCCACGCCGACTTTGGCTCGGAAGTTGAGCGTGTTCTGCGTTCTATTGACTCCGTGCTTTTAGTGGTTGACGCCCAGGAAGGCCCTATGCCTCAAACAAAATTTGTTTTAAAGAAATCGCTTGATCTGGGATTAAAACCGATTGTAGTGCTTAATAAAATTGATAAGCCTGCCGCACGGCCGGATATTGTCCAAGAAATGGTTTATGAGCTTTTTCTTGATCTGGGAGCAAATGATGAACAGCTTGATTTTACTACAATTTACACAATCGCCAAAAATGGCATTGCTAAGCAGAGCTTAAATGATGACTCCAAAGACTTAACTCCGCTCTTAAATACAATATTAAAAGAAGCGCCGATTTCTTCAGGTGAAGAAGCAAAAAACAAACCTCTGCGCATGCAGCCCTTTAATCTTGCTTATGATAATTTCCTGGGGCGGCTTGCTATTGGAAGAATTTATGAAGGAAAAATAAAAGATACTTCCATCGTGGTTATTAAAGATACAAAAGGAAAAATTCGCGAAGGCAAAATTTCAAAATTATTTACTTTTGAAGGATTAAAAAGAAAGGAAGTAAAATCAGCTTGCGCCGGCGATATTGTAATGATCGCCGGCCTTCCCAATATATTTATTGGGGAAACTATTTGTGAAAACGCGAAACAAGAAGCTTTGCCATCTATTAGCATTGACGAACCGACAATCTCATTAAATTTGCTTATCAACAACTCCCCCTTTGCCGGAAGAGACGGAAAATATGTCACAAACAGGCAGCTTAAGGAAAGACTGGAAAAAGAACTGGAAGTTAACGTTGGCTTGAAGATTGACTTTTCTGCCATTAATCACTACAAAATTTATGGCAGGGGCGAAATGCATATCGCAATCCTGCTTGAAAATATGCGCCGTGAAGGTTATGAAATGCAAATATCACAGCCGAATGTAATCATCAAAGAAAAAGATGGCGTAAAGCTTGAACCGTTTGAAGAAATTACTATTAATGTGCCGGAAAAAATGTCTGGAACCGTTATTAAAAAGCTTACAAGCCGGCGCGGCAACATGATCGAAATGGCGCCAAAACACGGAAATATAAAAATCATTTTTGAAATTCCAACTAAAGGACTGCTCGGCTATAGAAATGAATTCGTAGTTGATACCAAAGGCGAGGGAATTATCTATACCAGAGTTATCGGGTTTAGGCCTTATGCCGGGGATATAAAAAAACATGACGTAGGATCAATGATCTCAATGGCAACAGGAAAAGCTCTTGGCTTCTCACTTTTCAATCTTCAAGATAGAGGGACGCTATACATTAAAGCAGTCACTGAGGTTTATGAAGGAATGGTTATTGGAAATGTTGCGAAAGGAAATGACTTAACTGTAAATCCTACAAAAGGAAAACAACTATCAAATATGCGCTCCTCGGGCGCTGATGAAGCAATTAATTTAACATCGCCCATGGAACTAACGCTTGAAAAAGGCATGGGCATTATGAGCGAAGATGAATATTTGGAAATTACTCCAAATAATATTCGTTTAAGAAAACAATTTTTGACTGAAAATGAAAGAGTTAGAGCGGGCAGGAAAAAATAGGGGGGGCGTTAGCAACATACCAATTATATCACGCCCCGCTCTTTTAGCTCAAAAAAACATCTGGCGCAGGCCTTGACATCAGCCAAAGCGTCATGCGCGTTGTCAAAACCGCTGTCAAATAATTTTTCATGCAGTTCAATTAATTTTGGCCATTTATATCCATATCCGTTCTCAATTTTACAAAAATCAGTGGATTTATGCATTGTGCAAATTTTAAAGCGCTCAAAAAGCTTATTGTTAATTTCTTTTCTTAAAAACTCCGCTCCCATTATTTTTTCGTCAAAACTCATATTGTGCGCGACTAATATTTTTGAATTTTCAATAGCTTTTGCAAATTCAAACAGCGCTTCATTAAGCAAAATCCCTTCTTCAGCAGCTCTTTCCGTGGTAATGCCGTGCACAGCTGACGCGTCTTCAGGAATTTCAAAACCTTCCGGCTTGATAATTTGATTTTTCCCTTTAATCTCCTTACCGCCTTCATCAACAAAAAGCCATGCCAGCTGAACCAGCCGCGGCCAATTGCTTAACTCATTAAGCGGGGCTTGCCAATTTTTCGGCAGACCCGTTGTTTCAGTATCAAAAAATAAAAACATAATTTAATTCAGTATTTTTATTATACCAAAAAATCTCTCAAAAATAAAATGGCGTACTGTTGCAGAGTCAGGGCTACCTTTGATTATTTATCCACAAAAGGTAACCTTGGCTCTGCAACAGCACAAGCATTGACAAAAAAAATTCTTTATGATAGGATTAAATAGTTAGTTTAATTACTATCCACCCTTTGCTGGGACAGTCCCTTAGGGCGACAAATATTAAAAGTGTAGAGATAAAGTCGAATTTCTACTTCTTAGTATTTACTTATTTAATTTTATCTTTACATTCATTTATGCAAGGAACTATCAAAAAACTGACCGATAAAAACTTTGGTTTTATCGCTCAGGGAGAAGGCGCTGATGATTTATTTTTTCACGCCAACAATTTGGAAGGTATTAGTTTTGACCAGTTGAGAGAAGGCGATGCTGTAACATTTGAGGTTGAAAAAACCGAAAAAGGCAATGCCGCAATTAATGTTAAAAAAGCTTAATACTTTTTTACACAATAAAAACAGGCCAAATTCAGGCCTGTTTTTATTATGGCTCCGTATTGTGAACGAAATCCGAACAAATTTTAAAAAGAAATTCGGATAACGTTTGCGGTCGCCCCCTCCCGACCGCAAACCTCTTTCTTAAAAATAGGCACGCCTTTCAGGCGATTTCAAGTTTTTCTTTTCCGCTTGCGAGCGGAAGTTCAAATATTTTTCAAGCTTTTTGAAGGTTTGATAAAATTAGGATGGCGGCAAATTCTTTTCGTTCTTAATTATTTCGTAATATAAATCAAAACTATAAATCAATTTGTTTATCTTTAATTTGTTTATATAGAATCCATATTCCTTGAAAATACTCACTGTGGCACCTCCTAAGTATTATTCCTTCTTTTCCCTTTTCGCAAAAACAAAGCCAGTGACCTTTAGGTGGTGTTTTTCTTTTTAAAATCTTTTTAAATATATCCCATTCTGCGCCACCTTTAAGTTTCTCGATACACAAAAGCGTATCGTCAAATCCCTGTTGATATCGAATATAGTAGTTTTCTACTACGCCATAACCACCATGGGAATATTCACCCCTTGGCCTATTTAATTTTCTTTCTACCGAACTATGATCGTAGAAAAATTGTAATACTGGGCCAGCAAGAAATTCTGGTATAGAGAATATTTTATTTTCATCAAGAACCCCCACTGAGCAAACCTCATTATTATCATACACGTGCAACGACGGGAGGTTCTTTCCAGTTTTTTGAGCAAATTTTTTTATTCTGCCCCCAACTTCTTTCACGGTCGGATATCTGTCTTCAAATAAAATTATCTCTATTTTATAGAAATCCTTAATTACAATGGTGTCAATTGGTTCACTACCCTCTATCTTATAAAAATAAATATTTTTACTTGGACTATATCCGGCATTAAATTTAAATTTTCCAGCTAAAATTACTCGATTATTTCTAATTAAAAATTTCAAATCCAGAAATTCTTTATTTACCCAATCTTTTTCCGCCTGCGTAATTATCATATTTTATAATATGGCCTGGAATATGGCTTTTGCTCATTCGGAATTTTAACTGTTTCTTTTTTTGTTTCGTCAATAAGTAATAAGTTTTGAATTAATAAAACTAAATTTTTTTCATCTGTATCATTCTTTATTTTATCAATACTCGATAGAGCTTCAGAAATTTTGCTTTTAATTTTATTCTTTTGAACTTCGGTTAAATCGTTTATATACTCATCTATCTTAGTAAAATTATCTGCTCGATCAGGAATAGAAGCGCCCGAAATTCTTGCTGTAAGCTGCACATAAAAATTAACGATCGTGTCAAAGCAATCATAATTAGAATTTTCTATGCAAATGTCGTAAATTATTTGCTCAATATGAAATGATTTTAACTTAAAATCATCATCTTGTTTTTTACAATTAAATTTCCAAGTTTTCACGAATTTAGTACTCTTTCTAAAATTATCGTTTTGCTCGTTAATTTTTTGGGCTGCTTTTATATAGCCTCTTGGATCGGATTTAATCCAAGAAATTTTACTGGATTCATCGCCGTACCTTTTTATCCTTTTAGTTTTTGATAATTTACCAATTTCAGGAATTAAATACACTGGATCGCCAAATTCATTTTTTTGTTGCAAGGGTATAGCGGGCACAATATCAATCGAAAATTCATCATCACTAACACCAAAATAAATTCCAACTGAATGAGATTGGGGCTTGATTCTCGCCTTTCCCTTATATTCGTCTTTAAGCTTAGAAGCCAGGTCATTTATAATTTCTTGTATATTTAAATGACTTGGATAAATTACCTTTTTTACTGAAAAAATTTCAGGAAAATACTGTCTTAACAATTCAACTGGTAATTCCCAAATAACATCTAAATCATTAACTGGTGTTATGGCGGTAAAACGCGCGTATGACCCGGATTGAAAATTAATTCCTTTTAAAACCCTACTTATCTCGTCGTATCTTTTTTTTATTAACTCTTTTTCTTCCGACTTAGGAGATAAATAATCTTTAATAAAATTAATTATTGACAAATTTATTTTTGCATCGTTCATATGTTTATAAGTTATTTATTTATAATTTGTTGTGATTATTGAGGTTGTAATATCGTTTAACAACCTTCCGCGAAAATTGGCAACTACAACATTTCTTTTTTCATTTAATCTTGCCATTTTATCTGATGGTATAAACCCTAATTCTTGTGGAGCATATACTACAAGCGCAGTTCCGTCTTTAACCTTGCTTAATATTTCATCGATTTTGTCTGACCAATCATGCCAGTATATTAAATAAATAGATGTTTTTTCCGCAATCCCTATATCTCCATGCGTCGTAATCTCTGATATATTGTTTTTATTAAATAATCCTGAGTCTAATAATAAATTTTTTAAACTAACTAAATTATCATTTTTTGCGAATATAGCTATCTTCCTTTTCGCAAGTCCATTTCCTATTCTTAATAGTACGGGAAGTATTCCCTTGAACCATATTACTACT
>JAYEOU010000126.1:0-8370 GCA_034723335.1 Patescibacteria group bacterium | reverse complement strand
AATTTTGAGTTATAATTTTTCAAACAATTTTTGAGGTTTAGCCTAAGCTAAGCTGAAAAAATTTTTGGAAAATTTGACCAAAATTTGGAAATTGCAGTAAAAAATAATTACGCGACAAGTCTAATAATTAGAATAAAAATTTTTTAAAACATATGATAGATAAAACAAAGAATAAGGGCTTTACTCTTATTGAACTTTTAGTGGTAATTTCTATTATTGGTTTTCTTACTGTAGCGTCAGTTGTTGCTTTTAATATTGTCAGAATGAGTTCTAGAGATGCCATTAGGGTGGCAAATATCGCTACTATTAGCCGCGCTTTAGCAATGTATTTAAATGAATCAACGACTGGTTATCCGGCTTCAGCCGGCGAGTGCTTAAGTAATGGCAGCGTTGTCGGAGCAATATTAATGGCGAATGAAGTGATTATTAAAATACCTCTTGATCCATTATGGCCGGCTGATGCGCCAAATCCTGATGTGGCTGGAGATTTGGATGGTTTTTGCTATTATTATGAGTCAGATAATAACGATGTTTATTATGTTAGTTATTATTTGGAGTCTAATTCTAAATCAGGCATCGCCGGACCGCATACAACTGTTGCGCCTTGATTTATTTAAATTTTATACCATTAAAATATATTACTTTCATTATTTTTTAAGGTGAGTTTATTTTTAATATGTCTGAAAAATTAAGTTTTGCTTTTTTTAAGTTGCGAAGAATGTTTACTATTGTTTTCATTTGCTGTTTGACAATAGTTTTGTTTATTAGTTTTGATATTATGATGGCCAAGGTCAGAGATATTAAAAGGCGGGTTGATGCAAAGACATTAGTTAAGGCCTTGGATTTGTATCATGATGAATATGGCAGTTATCCGGTTTCAATTAATGATTGGCGCGGCTGGGATTTAACCTGTAAATTAGAAGGCGGGGAAGCGGGTTTTTTAAAGATGTTAAAAGATAATAAGCTTATTGATAAAATGGTTAGCGATCCAATCAATGACGCAACTTATTATTATCAGTATCAGAAATACGCGGCAGGTGATTACGGTTGCGCCAATTCATTTTATATTTTGCAAATAATTAACTTTGAGTTGCCGACAACTGATAATGGGGCAGGCAGTTGCAGTGGATTAAACTGGGTTGATTTGGCGCCAAACGGCTGGACAGCGCAGGGGTTTGATTAAATAATAGACTTGTCGCGTAATTAGTTTTGTAACGTCCCGCAGTATTGCGGGATGAGTTATAATTTTTCAAACAATTTTTGAGGTTTAGCCTAAGCTAAGCTAAAAAAATTTTTGGAAAATTTGACCAATCCGCCAGCCCGCCCACTGGCGGGCCAGCTGGCGGAGCAGTAAAAAATAATTACGCGACAAGTCTAATAATGTCGAGATACTTGTTGATTTAAGATATTTGTTGATATTAAGATACTTACTCGCTATCGTTCGTGATATTTATTATTACTAAACGATTAAGGCCGGCAAGGTCTTTTTTTATTTTGATTTTAGAGTGAGCCAGCTCTTTTTTAATCAGCTGTTTTATTTTTATAGTTTGATATGGATCAATTTCAATTAATATTAAACATTGATTATTGACCATTAAACATTGATTAATTTGTTTAAATAGTTGGCGGTAATATTTCAATCCATCTTGGCCGGCGCTTAATGCAAGCTTGGGTTCATGTTTAATTGAAGGGGAGTTTTTTATTTGGGCAGGAGTGAGGTAGGGGAGGTTGGCAGTTATGACGAATTTTGAATTTTGTCCGCTCCGCCGGCTGGCGGACTGGCGGATTGAAAAATTATTAATGATTGGTTTAAGTAAATTGCCGTGGAGGAATTTTATTTTTTTATAAACATTATGCAGTTTGGCGTTTTTGCGAGCGATTGTTAATGCCGGCTCGGAGATGTCAGCGGCAAAGAATTTGAGATTTTTTATTTTTGATTTTCGATTTAATAATTTTGCCAAAGTTATAATTATACATCCGCTGCCCGTGCCAGCATCTATAAACGTTACGCGTTCCACATTACGCGTTATGCGAAGGGCTTCGTCAACCATCAGCTCGGTTTCCGGGCGGGGGATTAGGACATTTTTGTTAATATAAAAATCCAAGCCGTAAAATTCTTTATGACCGGTAATGTATGCCACTGGCTTGCCTTTGGCTCTTTTGGCAATTTGAAATTTGTAGTTTGCAATTTGTATTTTGGCAAGTTGTTTTTCAGGATGAGTTAATAAATATTCCCGCGGTTTTTTTATAACATGAGATAATAAAATTTCCGCGTCTAAATGCGGAAATTTTATTTTATGCTGTTTAAGCAGTTCAATTGCAGTTAGTAGGGATGTTTTAATATCCATATCGTTACGCGTTATGCGTTACGCGATCTTAATTCCTCAATAATCCCATTAATCTCTCCGTCCATAATCCTGTCAATAGAATGCCAGGATTTTTTTATTCTGTGGTCTGTTATTCTGTCTTGCGGGAAATTATAAGTTCGTATTTTTTCAGAGCGATCTCCTGTGCCGATTTGCTGTTTTCTGTCCGCGGCTTGTTTTTTTTGTTTTTCTTCTTCCGCTTGAGCCAACAACCGCGAACGCAGGATTTGCATGGCTTTGTCTTTGTTTTGGTGCTGGGATTTTTGGTCTTGGCAGGAAACAACCAATCCTGTTGGCAGGTGAGTGATGCGAACCGCTGAATTAGAAGTATTAACACTTTGGCCGCCAGGACCTGACGCGGAATATGTATCAATGCGAATATTTTCAGGTTTTATTTTTACATCTATTTCTTTTGCTTCCGGCAGTACAGCGACAGTTGCGGCTGAAGTATGGATGCGGCCTTGTTTTTCTGTTTCTGGTATCCGTTGGACCCGGTGCGTTCCTCTCTCGTGTTTTAGTTTCCCATAAGCTTCTTTGCCGATAATGCTAAAAATAATTTCCTTAAAACCGCCAATGCCAATGCGGCTGGAATGCAAGATTTTTAATTTCCATCCTTGCTTTTCCGCAAAATGGGAATACATGCGGAATAGATTAGCCGCAAACAGAGCTGATTCATCTCCGCCAGCGCCAGCCCTGATTTCCATAATAATATTTTTTTTATCCATTGGATTAGCCGGATTTAATTCAGCTTCTATTTTAGATTGCAGTTGATTAAATTGTTTTTGCAATTCAATTAATTCCTCCTCGGCTAGTTTTTTCATTTCTTTATCCTCTGAAGTTTTTTTAGCATCGTCCGACGCCATAGGCTTTGGCCGACGGCTGTCCATAGCTTTCTTGACATCCATAGCTTTAGTCAAGGGTGTAGCGACGGATGCAACATACAAGGAAATGATTTCTTTGTTTTGTCTAATGTTTTCATTAATTTTTTCCAATTGCAAAATCAGCTCAATTATATCCTTGAGTTCAGCGTGTTGGCATGAAATTTCTGTCAGCTTTTTTAAATCACCGGTGATAGCCGGATCAGCTAATTGTTTTTCCAATTTATTAAATTTGTTTTTTATTTCTTGGTACATAGTAACTATTTTGTCGCAAGAATACTCCTCTTATAACTATCCAGATTATCCAAGGCAATTCCTGTCCCTTTAGCCACGCATAACAGCGCTTCATCGGCGACAAAAGCGAGCACTCCCGTTGTTCTTGATAAAAGCTGGTCAATGTTGCGTAAAAGCGAACTGCCTCCTGTCAGCACCATTCCTTTGTCCATAATATCAGCTGCCAATTCCGGCGGAGTGTCCTGCAAAACCCGCTTGGCCGCGTTAATAATTAATTCTAATTCATGCTGGATGGCTCCGGTTATATCATTAGAATTTATCACAATATCTCTTGGCAGGCCCGTGAGCATATCCCGTCCGCGGATTTCCATGGTTAATTTATCCTCCAGATATAAAGCGCTGCCTATATTGATTTTAATTTCTTCGGCCGTGCGCTCGCCAATTGCTAAATTATATTTGCGGCGAATATAATCCATAACCGCGCTGTCAAATTTATTGCCGCCTACTCGGACTGAAGTGGAAGTGACAACTCCGCCTAATGAAATAACAGCCATTTCCGCGGTGCCGCCGCCAATATCCACAATCATATGTCCCGCGGCCGATCCAATAGGGATATCAGCTCCAATAGCCGCGGCGATCGGCTCTTTAATTATATAAGCCGCTCGGGCTCCAGCGGCAATAGTAGCGTCAATCACTGCCCGGCGTTCAGTTGAAGTAATGCCTGCCGGCACTGCTACCATAACTTCGGGCCGAAACAGCCTGATGCCGCCTAAAGCTTTATTGATAAAATACCTTAACATAGCTTCAGTTGTGCGATAGTCAGCGATTACCCCGTCTTTTAACGGCTTTAAAGCAATAATCGTATCCGGGGTTCTGCCAAGCATATCCTTGGCTTCATTGCCAACGGCTAAAATTTTCTTATCCATCATGGAAATAGCCACCACGCTTGGTTCATTAATAATAATGCCACGTTTTGGCAGATGAACTAATGTATAGGTTGTGCCTAGGTCAATGCCGATTCGTTTGATAAACATATGATAAATACAAATGATAAATGTAAAATGCAAGATTGATTTATCTTAACTCTTTTAATATAACAAGGTTAAAGAAAATAAACAAGCCAAAAGCTTGCGAATTAACATAGTCGCGGGCTTTTTTAGTATTTTTTATTTGAGTTACGAGTTAGGCGAAATAATTAAAAGTTTTTAAATTTTCTCTGAAAATTTATTATTTGGGGCTATTTATTTTTTTAATTTAGTTATGCGCATTGTTGCATAATTTTAATTTTATTATAATAGCAAAGTGCCATCAATAAAATAAAAAAGGAGGTAAACAACTACAAAAAATCAGATGGCAAAAACAAAAAAGAAAGGAGGGATTTTTTTATTGTTCTTTTTATAAAGAATAGAAGTAGTTGTTAAATTCAAAAAACAATTAAAACAACAAGAAAAGTAGAAACTGAGATGAAAAATGTTGTAAAATTTGTTTGTATGCTTTGCTTGGTTTTGTTAATGGCAGGTAACGCAAATGCTGTGTATAACGGAGATATGTTCAGCGATTATGAAACTATCACCGGCTATGCTAATTTAACAGAAAACCAAACATCGTATGTATCTGTAAGTGCTTTTCCGTATACATACAACATTTCCGAGGTTGTTTTTGAGCCCAACAGTTCTGGGACATGGAATTTGGCATTAACAGGCACAAACCCCTTTTGGTATGGACAGCCTAGTGGAGCGGTTGAGGTTGCATGGAAAGATTATCAAGGCGACAATCAATGGCATGTCTTTACAGTGCAAAATGTTATTTTTGGTTCTTATACCAACATAACGCTTTACAGTGGAAGTGCTAGCATATCATACAGGATTCGACTCGCCAACCAGGCGGATGTTCCTGGTTACATATCAGCAACTCCTCTATTTCTTTATTAATTTGTGATCGGTCGGGGGCGTATATATAATACGACCCCCGACTAAACTTTTTATGAAAAATAAAACCAAAAAAAGCTTAATAGCCGCTTTTCTATATTTGTTTTTTGGAGCTATAAATATTTTTAACATGAAATTTTTTAACAGCCACGGCTATATGCCTATTACTGAAAATTTTCGGTATATTTTATTTCCAGTAAATTTTATTGTTTCCGCAATAGCTAAATTCTCATATAATTTTTTCCCGTTGCTTTTAAGGCCGGTTATGGACGGGCCGTTTATGGGAATAAGCATAATTGGGGTTATAGGATTTTTATTAACTCTTTCCTATTATTATTTATTAGTGCATTTTTTATTTTTGTTTGTTATGTTTTTAAAAAGGAATTTAAAAAATAAATAGCCCCAAATAATATTTTGCATTCGCAAAATAAAAATTTTTAATTACATCCGATAACAGCGCAGGCTGTCTAATGGGACTGCAGCTTATTTAGGAACATGGAACTAATGATAGCCGATAGAAAGGTTTGATTTTAGGAGAGGTTTATGCAAAAATAAACCCCTCTCTTCTCTTTTTATTTTTTAAAATACAAAATATTCATGAAAATAAATTTTAATAAAAAAATCATCATTGGCATTACTATTCTTTTTATTTTATTTGGTTTCGCCATAGCTATTTTTTTAATGGTTATTATAAGACTTTTGTAGGCGAAAGAATTTCTTTTTTATATCCAAGAGAAGTTATATTTGAAGACCTTAATGTTTCAAGTAACGGTTTTTATAATCAATACCGCATTAGGCGTGAATACCGTTCAGGACCTAACGGATCTTATATATGGATTGGAGAGCCATTAAAAAATAATGACAAGCAAAAGAAATTATCGGATAACACCAGGCCAGAATTCATTCCGTTAATCAAATCCATAGTTGTAGATGGTCTAGAGGGAGAATTTGTAACATATCGTTTAGATGAACAGTTGCCGGGCGACCAGCCTGTTCATGCTGATATTACGGAAATTTATCTGTTCAACTCCGAATATCCGAATACGCCGATTACTTTGTTTTACTCCAGAAGTGATGTGGATCATTCTCTTGAAAAAACATGGAAGCTAATTTTAAAAACTCTGAAATATTAATTTTTATTTATTAGCTTATATTTTATTTTTGTTCTCCGTTTTTTTAAAACAAATTAAAAAATAAATAGCCCCAAATAATGTTTTGTATTCGCAAAACAAAAACTTTTAATTACATCGTCTAACAGCACGATATCCGGTTCCGCCCCGCCTTTCGCAAAAGGCGGGGCTCCACCAAATTTTTACTACACTTCGTTTCGTAAAAACTTCGGATATCGGCAACGTTATGTGTTATTGTGTTATGGGATTTACCCCGTTAAATAAAGCCGTTGATGAAATCGGCGGTAGTAAATTAGTCGCAGTCGGTGGTTTAAAGCCACCGACAGGCGACACATATTTAACGGGGTTTACTCTTTTCTCAACGCCTCCACCGGCTCCATTCGCGCGGCTTTCCGCGCGGGGTAAACTCCGAAAACAATGCCAAAAAAAGCGGAAAAGCCCAAAGCAACAACAAATGCTTTTACTGGAATAACAAACCGCCAATCAAGCCCGTAATAATTAGCGCCCCAAGAAATTAAAAAAGAAACAGCCGCGCCAAAAATAATGCCGATAATGCCGCCGGCAATGGTTATTAAAATAGCTTCAATTAAAAATTGCAGCATAATATCTTTATAGCGGGCTCCGACTGCTTTTCGCAAGCCGATTTCAGCGGTTCGTTCGCTCACAACCACATACATAATATTTAAAATCCCTACTCCGCCCACAATCAATGAAATAGCCACAATAGCCAGCAGCAGCAAAGTAATGGCGCCGGCTACGACGCTCATAATCTCCATTGATTCTGTCATTAAAACAACCCGAAAATCGTCTTTGGGCATGCCCATCCAAGTTGTAGCTTCTTCGGGATGCGGCAAGTTATGATTTTCTCTTAAAATATAACGTATTTCTTCTTGAGTATCGTCAATTAAGACAATGTCTTCAACTTGATGCATCATAAAGAGAACATGGTCTATGCCCATTATTTTTTTTTGTAAAGTTCTTACAGGGACATAAACAAAATCGTCAAAATCAAGCGTCATTACCGCGCCTCTTTCCTCTAGTACGCCGATTACCCTGAATTTCTTTTTGCGGATTTTAATTGAGCGGCCGATTGGGTCCGAATCGCCAAACAGCTCATCTTTTATTTTATAACCTAAAATAGCAACTGACGCCAAAGATTTATCTTCAGCATCTGTAAAAAATCGTCCTTGGTCAATTTCACTTTGGTCAATATCTATAAAATTCGCGGTTACTCCGAATAAAAGCGCTTTTTTAAATTCATTGCTGTAGCTTACCTGCTCCTGCCCCATAATTCCGGCATAACTTTTTTTAATGTTAGGCAGTTTATTAATATCTTTCATGTCATCCAGGTTTAAAGTGGTTACCGGCACTCCTATAACTATATTCATTCCTGCCTGCATCTCTCCGCCGCCTCCTTTTTTAGAGCTTGGAACTTTAATTTCCGTTTCAATCATATCAGAGCCGCCAAAAGATTCAATTTGCCCCAATATTAAGCCATTAATGCCTTCTCCAGCGGAAAAAACTATTATCACGCTGGCAATGCCGATAACCATGCCAATAACAGTAAGCCCTGTCCTGATTTTATTGGCGCGCATTGCGCGAAGAGATATTTGAATTGTGGAAAATATGCGCATAAAATTTTTATTAGAGGCGAGGATTGCTGAAAACAAAATTTTTATTAAAGGCGGGGATTGCAATCCTCGCCTTTATTAGACCTGTTGCATAATAAGCTACTACTGCAATTTCCATATTTCGGCCAAATTTTCCAAAAATTTTTTCAGCTTACCTTGCAGGTAAACCTCAAAAATTATTTGAAAAATTTGTCTCAAAATCT